>JAYTIP010000107.1:0-3523 GCA_043731745.1 Elusimicrobiota bacterium
CTGCGCGTGCGCTTCCGCGTCGACGGACTTCTCGAAGAGGTTCTGCAGATCCCCAACTTGTATAACCTGCGAGTGGTCTCGCACATTCGGGTGATGTGCGGACTCGACCCGGAACGCGGGATCGGCACGAGCCGGCCCGAGGACGGACGGATGGCCTTCAATCACGAGGGCATGGAGACCGACCTGCGGTTGTCCACCTTTCCGACCTCTTACGGCGACAAGTCCGTCCTCCGGTTGATTCCGCGCAGCTCGAAGGTGCCGAACATCGAGGATCTCGGCCTGGCGTCGAAAACCGTCGAAGCGCTGAAGGCGCTGGCGACCCGGCCCCAGGGCATGTTCATCGTCACCGGCCCCACGGGCAGCGGAAAGTCGACGACGCTCTACACTCTTTTACAGTCCATCAACACGCCCTCGCGCAACATCGTGACGCTCGAGGACCCGATCGAGAAGAAAATCCCCGGCATCAACCAGGGGATGATCCAGCCCAAGGCGGGCTTCGGCTTCGCCGAGGGGCTGCGCGCGATTTTGCGCCAGGATCCCAATGTGATCATGGTCGGCGAGATCCGCGACCTGGAGACGGCGGAGATCGCCGTGTCCGCCTCGCTCACCGGCCACATGATCTTCACGACTTTGCATACCAACAGCGCGCTGGGTGCCATCACGCGTCTCTTCGACATGGGGCTCGAACCGTTTTTGATCGCCTCGGCGCTCACCGCCGTGTCGGCCCAGCGCCTGGCGCGGCGCGTGTGCCAGGACTGCGCCCAGCCTTACGAGGCGACGCCGGCCGAGGCGGCGGAGATCGAGGAGCGCGTGCGCAAAGCGGGCATCAAGTTCCCGCAAGGCCTCATGCAGGGGCTCAAGCGCGGCGCCGGGTGCGAGGCGTGCCGCAAGTCGGGCTATTCGGGTCGCGTCCTGCTCTTTGAATACACGGCGATCACCCCGAATCTTCGCCAGCTTATTTTAAAGAAGGCTCCGATGGACGAGCTCCGTCTCGCCGCGCTCCACGACGCCATGGAACCGATGATTCTCGACGGCCTGCGCAAGGCCGGCGAGGGCATCACCACGATCTCCGAAGTGTTCCGGGTCGTCGACTCCATCGACTAATTGATAAGATCGGAGCCGTGAAGGTCCTCCTTCTCGGCTCCGGCGGCAGAGAACACGCGATGGCGTGGGCGTTGGCTCAAAGCCCGCGCCTGACCAAGCTGTGGGCGGCCCCCGGCTCCGACGGGATGGGCGTCCTCGCCGAGCGCGTGGCACTCGATCCCCTCGATCCGGCGGCGGTCTCCGCCTTCTGCGTCAAGAACGGCGTCGAGCTGCTCGTCGTCGGCCCCGAAGCCCCGCTCGCCGCGGGCGTCGCCGACGCGGTCCGCGCCGCGGGCGTGCCCGTGTTCGGCCCGGGCAAAGACGGCGCGCGTCTGGAGTCGTCCAAATCCTTCGCGAAAGATTTCATGGTCCGCCACGGCCTGCCCACCGCGCGCGCGCGCGTCGGCGGACCGAAGGAAGCGTTGGCCGCCGTTCGAGAATTCGGCGGCGCCTGCGCGGTGAAGGCCGACGGGTTGGCGGGCGGCAAGGGCGTGATCGTCTGCACGGCGCTTGCCGAAGCCGAGGCCGCAGTGGCCTCGCTCGCGGCGACCGCGGCGGGCGGGACCTTGCTCGTCGAGGAACTGCTCACGGGCCCCGAAATTTCGATGATGGCCGTGCTCGACGGAAAGACCTACGCGCTCTTGCCCGCGAGCCAGGACCACAAGCGCCTGCTCGACGGCGATCGCGGACCCAACACGGGCGGCATGGGCGCGCTGTGCCCGGTGCCGCTGGACGCCAAGCTCCTGGCGACGATCCGCTCCGAGGTCTTCGACCGCGCGATGAAGGGCCTCGCCGCCGACGGCCTCGACTTCCGCGGCGTGCTGTACGCCGGGCTCATGCTCACGCCCGCCGGCCCGAAGGTGCTCGAGTTCAACGCGCGCCTGGGCGATCCCGAAACGCAGGCCGTGCTTCCCCTGCTCGACGCCGACTTCCTCGAGCTGTGCCTGGCCTGCGCGAAAGGCGAACTGAAGATCGGCCGCGTGCCCGCCAAGCCCGGTGCCGCCGTGTCGATCGTGATCGCGGCCGAGGGTTATCCGGAAGCGCCGAAGGCGGGCGCGCCGCTGACGCCAGGTGCCGCGGCGGGGCTCGACGGCGTGATGGTGTTTCACGCCGGCACGAAGAAGGACGGCGAGCGCTGGCTCGCCGCGGGCGGGCGCGTGCTGGCCGTCGTCGGCCTCGGCGCCGACCTCGCCGCCGCGCGCGAGCGCGCCTACTCGGCCGTACCCCGCGTCGCCGGCCCCGCGCTGCGCTTTAGATCGGACATCGCCGCCAAAGTTCTCGGAAGGAGCCTCGCGTGAAGAAGAAAGGTCTCGTCGGCATCATCATGGGCAGCAAGTCGGACTGGAAGATGATGAAGGCCGCCGCCGAGGTCCTCGCGGACTACGGCGTGGCCTATGAGGCGCAGATCGTCTCCGCGCATCGCACGCCCATGAAGCTGTTCAGCTACGCGGCCAATGCGGAAAAAAACGGCCTGCGCGTGATCATTGCCGGCGCGGGCGGCGCGGCGCACCTGCCCGGCATGACCGCCTCGATGACGCACTTGCCCGTGCTCGGCGTGCCCGTCGAGTCGCGGACGCTCAAAGGTCTCGACTCGTTGCTGTCGATCAACCAGATGCCGCGCGGGATTTCCGTCGCGACGCTCGCCATCGGCGAGGCGGGCGCCGCCAACGCGGGACATCTCGCGGCTCAGATTCTCGCGCTGAATGATCTCGCCCTTTCCAAGAAGGTGCGCGCTTTCAGAGCCGCGCAGACGCGCAAGGTGCTGAGGGACTCCCTCAAGTGAACGAGCCGCTGGCCCGAGGAAAAACCCTCGGCATTCTCGGCGGCGGCCAGCTCGGTCGCCTGATCGCGCAGGCGGCCAAGGACCTCGGCTACCGCACCGCCGCGCTCGACGCCTCGGCGTCTTCGCCCGCCCTGCAGGTCGTCGACTGTCCCGTCGTCGGCCCGGTCGACGACGCCGCATCGGCGATGAGGCTCGCCGAGGCCAGCGACCTGCTCACGCTCGAATGGGAGCTTATTCCGATTCCCGTGCTCGAGGCCGTCGCGTCGGCCCGCACGCTTCATCCCAGTCCGTCGGTGCTCGCGATCGTGCGCGACCGCCTGACGCAGAAAAATTTTCTCCGCAAGCACGGCTTCCCCCAGACGCCGTACGGCGAAGCGACGACCGCGGCCGGCTGGAAGTACCCCGTCATCCTCAAGCGGCGCACGCACGGCTACGACGGCAAGGGCCAGTGCCGGCTCGCGAGCGAGGCCGACGCGCCCAAGGCCGCCGAGGTTCTTAAGGAGCCCTGCGTCTGGGAAAAGCTCGTGGACTTCAAGGCCGAGATCTCCGTGATCCTCGCGCGCGGCCGTGACGGGAAGGTCGCCGTGTATCCCGTGGCCGAGAACCTGCACCGCAACGGCGTGCTTCACGCCACGCGCGCGCCGGCCCGTATTCCGA
>JAYTIP010000108.1:0-5067 GCA_043731745.1 Elusimicrobiota bacterium
CCTGGCCAAGCACGCGCTCGTCTTTCTCAACGAGGCCGAGGCTGCGGCCGACGCCGCGCCCGAGCCGTCCTCCGACGCGACGATGGTGCTCACGCCGCAGAAGCAGGCCGAGCTCGTCGCCGCCTCCGCGGCGAACGCGAAGCCCGCCGGCCCTGAAAAGCAAGGGTGGCTGCGCGTCCTCAAGGGCGTGGTCGACGCGGGTGAGTACGAGCTGAAGGGAATGTCGACCTACATCGGTAAGTCCGACCGCGTGCAGATACAGATCAAGGGCTCGGGCCTCTTCGGCTCGGCGCCCGAGGTCGCGGCGTCGGTGCACCGCAAGCCCGAAGGCTTCATGCTCGTCGCCGTCACCGAGGGCTACCCGGTGGTCAACGGCACGAAGGTCGCGGGCTCCGTCGTCTTGAAGGAAGGCGACATGATCGACTGCGGCTCGACGACGATGATCTTCGAGCTTCGCGACCCCTAAAGACCCGTACGGGGGCGGGACCAATGCCGCCGCAGCGGTTCCCCTTTGTCCCTCGGGCTCAAGGGCGTTCGCGGGGTATTCTAGGAGCGTGATCAGGCTTCTTCTCGCCGTCTCGCTCGTCTGCGCTCCCGCCGGGTTCTCCCGGGCGGAGCAAGACGACGCCTACGGCAACCTGATCGGCATGGCGGACTCCGCTTCCTCGGACAAAGGCCCCGACGCCGGAGAGATTCCCCCGGATACGGCCGCTCGGCCGAATTCCTCCTCCGGCGAGCCGTCCAAGGCCGAGTCTCCGACCGACGAATCGCCCAAGCCCGAGGCCGCGGCCGCGCCGGCGCCGGTCAAACCCGCGCAGCCCGTTCGTCCCGCGGCCCGCGAACGGGCAGACGACGATTCGGCCGCCGTGGCCGCTCCCGCCACGCCCGCGCCGCGCGTCTGGACGCGCGTGTTCGCCGCTCTCATGCCTCCGATGACGCGCATCGACACCTTCGAGGTTGCCTCGTCGACCGTTCCAGCGCGGCCGCGAGCCGCCTCCGCGCCTCGCCCCGTCACCGTGGCGAGCGACGCCGGTTCCGCGCTCGGATTGCGCGAGCTCGTGTCGACCGCGACCGCACCGGCGCTGCGCTAATAATCGTCGTTTTACCGACGAGAGGCGGCCTTCCGAAACCTTTGATCTAGATCAATACTTCGGTGGCCACCTGGGGTTATAATAGGCGAAGCGGCGTCGTATGCCGCCACTTCGCCGTCGGAGACTCCCATGAGCGATACCTCCACCCAGCCGAAGCCTTCCACTCTCCCGATCGAAGAGATCGAATCCGCCGTGATCCGTTTCGCCGGCGACTCCGGCGACGGCATCCAGCTGACCGGCATGCAGTTCACCACGACGACCGCCTTCGCCGGCAACGACCTCGCGACCTTCCCCGACTTCCCGGCCGAGATCCGCGCCCCCGTGGGCACGACCGCCGGCGTGTCCGGCTTCCAGATCCAGTTCTCCTCGCGCCAGGTGCTCACCCCCGGTGACGCGCCCGACGTGTTCGTGGCGATGAACCCCGCGGCGCTCAAGGCCAACGTCCACGACGTGAAGAAGGGCGGCATGATCCTCGTCAACAAGGACACCTTCAACGCGGCGAACCTTAAAAAAGCGGGCTACGCCGACGGCAAGAACCCGCTCGAGGACGGCAGCCTCTCCGACTTCCGCGTGATCCCCGTCGAGCTCGGCCGCCTCACGCGCAACGCGCTCGACGGCATGGGCCTGACCGCGACCGAGACCGAGCGCTGCAAGAACTTCTTCGCGCTCGGCATGATGTACTGGCTCTACGACCGCCCGATGGAAGCGACGCTCAAGTGGATCGAGACCAAGTTCAAGAAGAACCCGAAGTACGTCGAGGCCAACCACAAGGCGCTTCACGCCGGCAACGCGTACGCGGAGACCGCCGAGATCTTCGGCCATCACTTCCGCGTGAACAAGGCCCCGATCAAGCCCGGCCTCTACCGCAACATCACCGGCAACGAGGCGACCGCGCTCGGCTTCATCGCCGCCTCCGTCGGCGCCGGTCGGCCGCTGTGGTACGGGTCTTACCCGATCACTCCGGCGTCCGACGTCCTTCATGAACTCTCGAAGAACAAGAACTTCGGCGTGAAGACCTTCCAGGCCGAGGACGAAATCGCCGCGATCGGCTCCGCCATCGGTGCCGCCTTCGCGGGACACTTGGCGCTCACCGGCACCTCCGGCCCCGGCATCGCTCTCAAGGCTGAGGCCATCGGCCTCGCGGTCATGACCGAGCTGCCGCTCATCATCCTCAACGTGCAGCGCGGCGGCCCGTCGACCGGCCTTCCGACGAAGACCGAGCAGGCCGACCTGTTCCAGGCGATGTACGGCCGCAACGGCGAGTGCCCGTGCATCGTCGTCGCCGCGGCGACGCCCGGCGACTGCTTCCAGATGGCCTACGAGGCCGCGCGTCTCGCGGTCAAGTACATGACGCCCGTCTTCCTGCTCACCGACGGCTATTTGGCCAACGGCTCCGAGCCGTGGTTGATTCCTCAGGCGTCGCAGCTTAAGCCCTTCGACAAGGTCGCGATCCCGCCCGTCGGCGAGTTCAAGCTGTACAAACGCGATCCCGAGACGATGGCGCGCCCGTGGGTCTCGCCCGGCACGCCCGGCTACGAGCACCGCTTGGGTGGCATCGAGAAGCAGGACGTGACGGGCAACATCTCCTACGATCCCGACAACCACGAGCTCATGGTGCGCCTGCGCGCCGCGAAGGTCAACAAGGCGGCGCAGGACATCCCGCCGCTCGAGGTTCTCGGAGCGAAGAAGGGCAAGGTCCTCGTCATCGGCTGGGGCGGCACCTACGGCGCGATCACCGCGGGCGTGCAGAACCTCCAGAAGGCCGGGAAGAGCGTTTCGTCGGTGCATCTGCGCCATCTCAACCCGCTGCCGCCCGACCTGGGCGACATCATGGCGGGCTTCGACCACGTGATCGTGCCCGAGCTCAACATGGGCCAGCTGCTCAAGATCATCCGCGCGAAATACCTCGTCCCGGCGACGGGGCTCAACAAGGTCAAGGGCCAGCCCTTCAAGGTCACCGAGATCGAAGCCGGCGTCGACGCGATCCTCAACGGGGGCAAATAACATGGCCGCTGAATCCGACAACGAGATGGAGATTCTTCCCGCGGCGGGTCCGATCGCGCAGACCGCCAAGGACTTCAAGTCCGACCAGATGGTCCGCTGGTGCCCCGGCTGCGGAGACTTCGCGATTCTCGCGACCGTGCAGAAGATCATGCCGACGCTCGGCATCCCGCGCGAGAAGATCGCGTTCGTCTCCGGCATCGGTTGCTCCTCGCGCTTCCCGTATTACATGAACACCTACGGGTTCCACTCGATCCACGGCCGCGCTCCGACGGTGGCCACGGGCCTTAAGTGCGCCAACCCCGACATGCAGGTGTGGGTCGTCACCGGCGACGGCGACGGCCTCAGCATCGGCGGCAACCACCTCATCCACGCGCTGCGCCGCAATGTGGACTTGAAGATTCTGCTGTTCAACAACCGCATCTACGGCCTGACCAAGGGCCAGTACTCGCCGACCTCCGAGATCGGCAAGAAGACGAAGTCCTCGCCCATGGGCACGATCGACGCGCCGCTCAATCCGATGGCGCTGGCGCTGGCCTCCGAGGCGAGCTTCGTGGCCCGTGCGGTCGACACAGACCTGCCGTTCCTCGGCGAGGTGCTCACCCGCGCCGCTCATCATAAGGGCTCCGTCTTCATCGAGATCTTCCAGAACTGCATCGTCTTCAACGACGGCGCGTTCGAGGACGTCGCGGCGAAAACCGTCCGCGAGGATAAGATGATGAAGGTCGCCCACGGCAAGCCGATGATCTTCGGCGCCAAGAAGGACAAGGGCATCGTGCTCAACGGCCTCGAGCCCGAGGTCGTCTCCTTCGACCCGGCGAACCCGCCCAAGAACCTCCTCGTTCACGACGAGAAGGCGCCGTCGGCGACGCTCGCGAACTTCCTCGCTCACATGGCCGAGCCCGTGCCGCAGGGCATTTTCCGCGCCGTCGAGCGCCCGATGCTCCACGAGATGATGGACGCGCAGATCGATCAGGCGCGGACCGCGAAGCCCGCCGATCTGCAGAAGCTGCTGAACGGTCCCGAGACCTGGACCGTCGCCGCCTAAACGAACGCAAGGAAACCCCTCCATGAAACTTCTCGAGCACGAAGGCAAAGAGATCCTCAAGGCCCGCGGCGTCGCGGTCCCTCCCGCCGGCGGCGTGATCACGAAGACCGCGCAGCTTGCGGCGGCGATGAAGCGTGCCGGTAAAGCGCCGTGGGTGATCAAGGCTCAAGTGCTCGCCGGAGGCCGCGGCAAGGCCGGCGGCATCAAGCTGGCGAAGACTCCGAAGGAAGCCCAGGCTCTGGCCAAGGCCATGATCGGCATGGACCTGATCACGCACCAGACGCACGGCCAGGCCATCAAGGTCAAAGAGGTTTTCATCGAGGGCGGCGTCAAGATCGAGCGCGAGATGTACTTTTCCGTCGTCATGGACCGCAAGAACGCCGGTCCGACCATCATCGCCTCCGCGCAGGGCGGCATGGAGATCGAGACGCTCGCCGAAGAGCACCCCGAGCAGATCATCCGCATGCCCGTCGACCCGAACGTCGGCCTGCGCGATTTCGCCGCTCGCCGCCTCGCCTTCCAACTCGACATCCCTTCGACGCACACGGGCGAGTTCGTGAAGACCGCCAAGGCTCTCGTGAAGGCGTTCATCGACCTCGACTGCAGCATGCTCGAGATCAACCCGCTCATCCTGACTCCTAAAGGCGTCGCCGCGCTCGACTGCAAGATGACGACCGACGATTCCGCGGCCTACCGCCACCCCGAGCTCGCGAAGTACAAGGACCACGAGGCCTCGGCGCTCGAGAAGGAGGCGATGGCCGCCGACATCTCCTATGTCGGCCTCGACGGAACGATCGGCTGCATGGTCAACGGCGCCGGCCTCGCGATGGGCACGATGGACACCATCGCGCTCGCGGGCGGCAGCCCGGCGAACTTCCTCGACGTCGGCGGCGGGGCCAACGAGGAGCGCGTGAGCAAGGCGCTCAA
>JAYTIP010000109.1:0-2554 GCA_043731745.1 Elusimicrobiota bacterium
CACTTCGCGGGAGCGGCCGCGTCAGGGAATCCGCCGGCGAGTTTCAGGCTCAGATCCCGTTCCAACACGGACACGACGAATTCGTAGTCGCCGATCCCCGCCGGGGCGTCCTTCAAGCCGGAGGCTTTGACGCGGATTAGGTACTGGGAGCCGGGCTGTAGGGAAGCCGGCGTGAAAGTCGCCTCCCGCGGACCGGTGGCGACGACTGCCCCCGTGATCTTGGGGATCGCCTCGATGAGACCCTCCAGGCGGGCGCCCACCTGGTCTTTCGTGAAGACGTCCTTGTTGAAGCGGAGGACGATCGCGGCCTTGCGCGGCAGGCGCCCGACGCTGTGCTCGGCCAGGAGCTCGCTCCAGAGCGGATGGGATTTTTTGGCCTGAGGCGCGGCTTCGGCTCTGGCGCAGGCGGTCAGAGCGGCGGCGAGCAAGGCGAGGAGCAGCGGTCTCATGTGAGTCCCTCCGAAACGGTTCGGAAGGATACCCGTCTGCCCCGTCGGACCTTACCTCAAAAAAAAGAGGCCGGCAGGCCCCGAAGGGCGTGCCGGCCTCCAGCCGTTCCTTTAAAAAGGAACTTCTTCGATCGTCTCGTCGCTGCTGGCGGGCTTGGAGGAACCGCCGGAGCGGGCCATGCCGGCGCCGCCCTCGCGCTTCTCGAGGAACTGGAAGTCGTCGACGTACACGACCATCTTCGACGCCTTCTTGCCGTCTTCCTTGCCGGTCCACTCCTCGAGAACGAGGTGGCCTTCGACGTAGATCTGCTGGCCCTTCTTGAGCGAGGACTCGACGAGGTCGGCCATCTTGCGTCCGGTCTCGCGGTTGAACACCTTGAGGTCGATCCACACGGGGACGTCGACCCACTCGCCGCTCGTCTTGTCCTTCTTGCGGTTGTTCACCGCGAAGCCGACGTTGGCGACCTTGCCGCCGTTGCCGAAGGTTTTGATCTCAGGGTCGCGGGTGAGGCGGCCGATGAGCATGACTTTGTTTAAGTTCGCCATAAAAAGGAGCTCCGTTCCGTCGGGAAAATACCGTCCTGAATAGGATACCAGAGCGCGCGCCGTATTTAGCGCGCCGCCGGAATGTTATTATTATCATATGTCGGAGTTTCATTGCGGCTGAGAGCGAAGGCCGCGCTGGCGTTTCTTCCCCTGGCCGCGGCGTTCGTCGCGGCCGTCACCTTGGTTTCACTTCAGGGCGTCAAGAGCATCGTTCTCGAGGAGGTCGTGGGCCGCGCCCGACCCCAGGGAGTCGAGTTCGCGGCGAGCTTGGCCCCGCTTTTCGGCGCTCGCCGCGAGGCCGGTCTTCTCCCGCGGCTCCAGGCGATGCAGGCGCAAATGGCCGCGGAGTCCGTCGCGGCGATCGACGCCTCCGGGAAAGTGATTGCCCACACGAATGTTCAGGAAACCGGCAAGATCGCGGCTAAGCCGTTCTTGCGCGGTCCGGGGTCGGCGCCGGACTGGGAGATCGCCCCTTCCCTCAGCGGCGACCTGCTCGTCCTGAGCGTTCCGGTGATGGAGCCGTCCGAGTTCCTTCTCTCGTCGCGCAACTCGAACCGGCTTCTGGGGGAACTCCGCGTGGCCCTGCCCGTCGCAAATTCGCTGCGGTCCGCGCGCCGCATCGCGACCTTCGTTTCCGGGCTGGTCGCGGCGTTCTGCTTGATCGCCCTCGTCGTCACCTTGGGATTGCTTCAGTGGTTGCTGGGCCCGGTGCGCCAGCTGTCCGATGCGACGGCTCGCGTCGCGACCGGAGACTACGGCAGCAAGGTTCCCGTCGTGACCAAGGACGAGGTCGGCGATCTGGCCGCCTCCTTCAACCGCATGATCGCCACGCTCGCGCGCACGACGGTCACGCGCGACCAGCTCGGCCGCGCGCTCGCCGTCGCTCAAGCGACGATCGAGGCCTCGCCCAACGGCATCCTGGTCTTCGATTTGGACGCGACGGTGCTCATCTACAACCAGCGCTTACTCGAGATCTGGGAAATGCCGCCCGAGGTCGTGGCCCGCGGCCGAGCGGCCATGATGGAGCACGCCCGGCAGCTCGTCGTCGATCCGGAAGGCTTCGTGAAGAGTTCGAACGGCACCTTCCTTGATCCGGGCCGCGAGCACCTCTATAAGTTCACCCTCAAGAACGGCCGCGTCTATGAAAGGGCCACTCGGCCCATGCTCATCGACGGAACGACTTTCGGATTCGTGCACTCTTTTCGCGACATGACTTTGATCAGCGAAAGCGCTCAGGCCTTGGAGCGGGCGCGAGACGCGGCCGTCCATGCCGACCGTTTGAAATCCGAATTCCTCGCCAACATGAGCCATGAGCTGCGGACTCCGCTCAACGCGCTCGTCGGCTCCGCGGAGCTTCTGCGCGAGGGCGGACTGCGGGCCGATCAGCAGGAGCTCGTCGCGGGCGTGAACAAGGCCGCGTCCGCGTTGCTGGGCCTGGTCAACGGCGTGCTCGATTTCGCCAAGCTGGAAGCCGGGCGCATGGGTGTGGAGAGCATTCCCTTCTCCCTTCGGGGCGTGATCGAAGATTCCATGGCCATCACCCGGTCACGCGCCGCCGA
>JAYTIP010000110.1:0-2871 GCA_043731745.1 Elusimicrobiota bacterium
GCGCTGGGGCTCGTGCAGAGATTCCACGCGGTCGTTGTTCATGACGGGCGGCCGAGGGGGAAAGGGGAACTCGGCCTCGAGGCCCGTCTCCTCGCGCACCTCGCGCAGGACGGCCTCGTCGGGGTGCTCGCCCTCGTCGATGTGCCCGCCCGGGGGCAGCCACATCTGGAGCTTCTTGTGCTTGATGAGCAAGGTCTTGCCGTCGCGGACCAAGTAGCCGGTGGCGACGAAGCAGTAGCGCCGGCTCACGACTCGGCTTGGTGGGACGAGGCGAATTTGCGGCGCGCGGCGATGCGCGCCATCTCGGCGGCGGCCGCGGGATTTTCGTCGAGCACGAGCTTGAAGTCTGCGGCGATCAAGGTGAAGAGCATGGTCGGCTCGGCGCAAACCACGGTGGCGGTGCGCGGCTCGTCTGAGATCAAGGCGATTTCTCCCAGAAAATCCCCTTCTTTCAAAGTCGCGACCTTCTTGGTGAGAAACAGCCATTGTTTGAGGCGAATGTCGACGCTTCCCTTGTAGATGATGTAGAAGGCGTCGCCCTTCTGCCCCTGACGGAACACCGTCTCGCCCGAGTCGTAGGAGTACAGCATGATCGCGGGCAGAATCTGCTCGACCTGGCCGATGGTCAACGGCGTGAAGAATTCGACCTTGCGCAGCATGTGCGCGAGGATGCCGAGTTCGCTGGCGCCGATGTCGAGCTTTTTCATGATCGTCTCCGGAAGGCGGCGTTGACGCGCGCGGCGAGCAACGCGGGTTTGACGGGCTTGATCACGTAGTCGTCCGCGCCGAGGTTGAGCGCGGCCTCCTGGCTCTTGTCGTCGGAATCGGCGCTCATCATGATGATCGGCAGGTCGAGGCCCATGACGGCGCGCACGGCGCGGATCACTTCGTGGCCGTTCATCTTGGGCATCATGAGGTCGACGACGAGCAGGTCGGGAGGGTTGTCGACGATCGCGGCGACCGCGGCGCGTCCGTCGGCGGCCTCGCTGACGGTGTAGCCGCCTTTTTCGAGCACCAGGCGGGTGATCATGCGGATCGTCTCGTCGTCGTCGGCGATGAGCACGCGTTGACCCGTGCCCGGGACCTTTGCGGCAGACGGGGACGGAGCGGCCGCCACCGGAGCCGGGGCGCGCGGGGGGGCGACGGGGGCCGGGGCCGTTTCGGGGAGGGGCGCGTCGAAATTCACGTACGGCGCGATCTCGGCCAGGCTCGTCTCTCCCGAGCAGACGCGGCGCAGCGCGTCATCGACGAGCGGCAGCAAGGCTCCGCGGGCCAAGGCAAAGGCGGCGAGCTGCTCGGGGCGGGCTTGCTTGGACACCTGCTCGCGGACCTCGGGAGTCATCTCAAACAGCTCGACTAAGGACAAGCGTCCTTTATAGCCGACGAAATCGCAGGCGGGGCAGCCCTTGGGCTCCCAGAAAGCCGGTGAGAGGTGCAGACGCGTCATGGCGCCCTCGACGACCGGGTCGCGACGGTTCGGCGGGGCCTGAACTTTGCAGGCCGGGCAAAGACGGCGCACGAGGCGCTGCGCGGTGATGCCGAGGAGAGCCGGCGCGAGCTTCTGTCCTTCGACGCCCATGTCGGCGAGGCGCGCCAGGGCGCCGATGCTGTCGTTGGTGTGCAAGGTGGAGAACACCAAGTGGCCCGTCGCGGCGGCTTGGACGGCGACCTCGGCCGTCTCCCGGTCGCGAATCTCGCCCACCAGGATGACGTCGGGGTCCTGGCGCAAGACGGAGCGCAGAACGGCGGCGAAGGTCAGTCCTTGCTTGTCCTGCACCTGGACTTGGTTGATCCCGTCGAGCTTGTACTCGATGGGGTCCTCGACGGTCACGATGTTGGTGTCATCGCCGCGTAATTTATTGAGGATCGAGTATAAGGTCGTGGTCTTGCCCGAGCCCGTGGGTCCCGTGACGAGCAGGCAGCCCTGCGCGGACGCCGTCAGCCGGTTCAAGCGCTCGACGATCTCGGCGCGCAGGCCGAGCTTCTCGAAGGGCACGGCGGCGCTGCGCTTGTCGAGTATGCGCACGACCACCTTCTCGCCGTAGTTGGTCGGCAAGGTCGAGACGCGCAGGCCGATTTCGACGCCGTCGACGCGCAGCTTCGCGCGACCGTCCTGAGGGCGCATGTGATCGGAGATGTCGAGCAACGCCATGATCTTAAGGCGGGAAACGGCGGGCCCGACTCCGACATAGCGCGGCAGGTTCATGACCGTCTTGAGCGACCCGTCGATGCGGTAGCGCACGGAGCTGCCTCGCTCGTCGTGCTCGAGGTGAATGTCGGAGGCGCGCATCGCGACGGCCTTGGCGATGATGGAATTGATCAGGCGCACGACCGGCGCACGGACCTCGCCGTCTTCTTTCGCGGCCAGCGCCGCGGCGTCACCGAGGAGTTCGACCGCGGACTCGTCGTGCATCTTCTCCACGAGATCGTAGACCACGTGATCAGGGTCGAACGCCTTGGCGAGCAGGCCGTCGATCTGTTCGGGAAGGGCGTAGCGGGCGACGGGATTGCGCCCGGCGACGGCGCGCACCGCGTCGAGGGCGTTGAGATCCGTGGGGTTCTCCATCGCGACCTCGATGGTGTCCTCGCCAAGGCTCAGCGGCGCGAGACGATCGAGACGGCAGACCCTTTCGGGGACGAGGGTCACGGCCAGCTTCTCCGGGTCCGGAGCCGGGTAGGACAGGCTTTCGACGCGGAAGACCGCTAAGACGGCGTCGCTCAAACGGCCGATGTCGATGAGTCCCGAGCGCAGTGCGGCGGCCGCCAGGCACGGCTCCCGGCGCGTGCGGAGCTCCTCGATCGCGGCGGCCGTCAGGCCCAGCTGGGCCGCCGCCTTCACGAGCCATTCGTCCTTGAACGCGTGCTGGGGGC
>JAYTIP010000111.1:0-4043 GCA_043731745.1 Elusimicrobiota bacterium
GGCCTCGGCCCGAGCAAGAATGTTGGCCAGGTAGTTGAGGGACTTCACGCCGGGCGTCACTTGGTCCAAGCCCTTCTGTCTAATGGTCGACGTAATGACCGTCAGACCCTTTTCATAGAACTCTTCCGGATAAAGCTCGATTCTGTCGGCAATGATGAACAGAGTCGCGCCGTCCTTGCACTTGCGCATGTCGAGCCCCAAGTCGCCGACGCCGCGCGTGACGACGAGGCGGATGTAGGCGTCTTTGAGGCCGTTGAGGCGGACGGTCTCGAGGATGGCCTTCTCGATCTCCTTGATCGGCATCGGGAGCTTGAGGAGGATGGCGTTGGCGGACTCATCGAGGCGCTTTAAGTGCTCGTCGAGGCGGAAGATGCGGCCGTTGTAGGCGCGGATGCCTTCGAAGATGCCGTCTCCGTACAGGACGCCGTGGTCGAAGACCGAGATCTTCGCGTCGTCCTTGTCGTAGAACTTGCCGTCGATGTAAATCTTCATTAATTACTCCCTGGCGCGGCCTCGCGCCCGTCGAGAAAACTTTATCAAATACCGTCCAAAACGGGCATTGATTCAGATCAGGAATACGCGCTGGCGGCACCGCTCCCGCTCTGTTATCATACGCGTTCATGCGCCCCGAGAAGATCCTGGTCGTCGAGGACGACAGCGGCTGGATCGAGCTGCTCAAGATTTGGTTTCCCTTGGCCGGCTACTCCCATGTGGAGTACGCCGTGACGGGCGCTCAGGCGCTGGAATTCGCGGTGCAACGCCGCCCGGACTGCGTCTTGCTCGACTTCTTCCTGCCCGACCAAAATGGCGCCGAGGTGTGCCGTAAGCTGCGCGCGGTGCCGGATCTCTCGCGCGTGCCCGTGGTGCTGTTCACCGCGCACAAGAGCGAGAAGGTCGAGGGCCTGGAGAAGGGCGTCGACTATTTCGTGAGCAAGTCCGAGAGCTCGCGCGAGCTGATGGCCACGCTCGAGGCTTTGTTCCGGCGCGCCCAGCAGGACCGCGGCGTCATGGTCCGCGGCGAGCTGATTTTGAGGATTTCCGACCGTCAGGTGATCTGGAAGGGGAAGGAGATCGCCGCATTAACGCCCAAGGGCTTCACCTTATTCCACATTTTGGTGGAAAAGGGCCCTCAACCTGTTTCCCGGGAGGATTTGTACCGGATGGTGGAAGGGGTGGAAGACCCCGGTTTATCGCGCGCTCTGGACGTTTTGCTCAATCGCTTGAAGAAATCCCTCCCTGCGGACCTCGCCGAAAGGATCGTTAATGTGAAGAATTTCGGCTATTGCTTCCTAGAGGATCGCAAAGTAACCAAGCCGTAACACCGTGTAACACAACGGTGAATTTACGGTTAACAATTCTCCTGTTAGGCTAGTGGAGTAGTCGCTGACCGAGAAGGGCACACCCGCGGGAAACCCGGGGCCGCAAAGCCGACGGAGCTGACGGCGCGAAAGCGCCAAGCTGGCCGGGCCGCCGAAACGGTGACCTCAACCGAGCTATGGCACGAGAGGTCTTCCGAGCAGTTTGCGCCGGTATGTTGGCGGTCGCGCTATGCGCCCTCAAGGCGAGCGCGGCCGACGACATCAAGGCCCTCGCTAAGGCGATCGCCGGCACCGCCGGCGCCCAGAAGATCAAGCGCGTGGCGGTCGTGCCTTTCACCGGCCCCCGCGGAACGGCCTCCTACTCCGGCTCGATCGTGTCCGAGCGCCTCGTCGTCCAGATTTTGGCCCGCGGCGAGATCGATGTGGTGGAGCGCCGCTTCCTCGAGAAGATCCTGGAAGAGCAACGCCTGGGCGTGTTCGGCATCATGGACCCCGGCACGGTCAAGACGCTCGGCAAGGTCCTGGGCGTCGACGCGATTCTGACCGGCACGGTCGTCGAGCTCAAGGGCGAGCGCGTCGAGGTCAACGCGCGCCTCATTAATACCGAGACCGCGCAGGTGCTCGCCGCCGCAACCGCGATTTCGGAGAAGGACTGGGAAGACCGCCCGCAGACGGAGGAGTCCGCCACCTGGATCGTGCCGGTGCCTGAGCTTCCCGGCGACGCTCCTTCTCACAACGGCGGCTCCGCCTGCCAGGCCAAGGTGGACGCGGTCGAGCGCCGCCTGCTCGACTTCAAGGCCCGCTACTGGGCGGACCGCCTCAAGGACCCGACCTTCTCGGTCCGCTCTCTCAAGCAGAACCCCGGAACCGAGATCAAGGATTTGGAGCTGCGCGCCGATTTTTACAAGCTTCTGCGTCAGCGCTACGACGCGCAGTCGGCGACGCCCCTCAATCAAATGGAGCGCGCGGAGCTGGGACGCGGCTTGCAGGAACTCAAGGTTTTGAACGGCCTGTGCGAGGGCTGAGGAGAACGATATGAAACTGAACCGAACGGCGTGGGCGGCGGGACTGGCGGCGGCGTGCCTCCTCGCGGGGTGCGGCGGCGTGCAGCGGCGGGTGCACGGTGGGACCGTGGACGGGACGATCGACCAGACTCCCGACCGGCGCTCCTACCTGGAGTCGATCGGAATCGGCGCGGCCGATCCCAAGTTGCCCACCGACACGCAGCGCAAAGCGCTGTCGCGCGACGCGGCCATCGTCAAGGCGCAGTACGAGATGCTCTCGATGATCAAGGGCGTCAAGCTCGAAGGCGGCGTCACCGTGCGCCGTGCGCTCGAGTCGGACTCCGCGCTCGAGGCGCGCGTCAACGACGCGATCTCCGGCGCCGAGATCCGCAAGTCGGAGTTCACCGCCGACGGCGGGTGCGTGGTGACTATTCGCCTGCCGAAGTCCGCGCTCGAGAAGGCGATCAAAGCCGAGGTCGCCCCGCTCCCTGATCCTTCGCGCTACGAGGGAGTCGAGCGAGCGATAGAAGCCCTGCGAGCGGCTAAATAGGCGCGTAGGGTGTCAGGCTTTGCGTTTTGCGTATCTCGTGCCCAACTGTTTCCAGGAAACAGTGATTATCAGTAGTGAATCGGACTATTTCGGTTGAAGGCGGCGTGCGGCGGACCAACTGATCGCGACACCGGCGGAGAAGATCAAGGCGCGCGCGATCATGGGGAGTGATCGAAGCGCTCCCTCAGCAGTCAGGACATTGGCGAGCGGGTGAAGAGACCAGAACCAAAGAGTGGCTTTCTGGATGTCGTGGTCTTCCGTGCCGGGCCACAGCAGATACGCGCCGGCGGCGTGGACTAGAAGAGCGAAGGCGACCGCATACATCCAGAGACGGGCGCGTTCCTTTGAAGCGGCGAGCCAAGGTTCGAGCCCGGCGATCGCCCAGCACAGCACGAGAGCGACGACCGCGAAGTAGCGGGGACCGAAAGTTCCGCCGCCGACCCAGACATGGAAGTAGCATAGCAGCAGCCATTGTCCCGCGCAGGCGGCCGTCATGATGCGCGTCAGAGCGTCCTTCGAGCGCCACGCGGCATAGAGCCCATACAGCGCTGGAGGAAAGTATAGGAGCAGCCCGCGCGTCGGGCTCAGTATCAGGCCGAAAAAAGCCTCCGGCTGGAACGCGCCGAAGATGAGCGCGTGTGTCTCCGATTCCGGAGGGCGCAGGCGCCCGGTGTACGCGATCCAGTACCAGAAAAGAAGGGCTGCGGGGACGCCCGCGCCGAGCGCGAAGCCGGGCACGCGCTTGCGATCGAAGAAAAGGACGAAGGCCGCGCCCGCCAAGGCGAAGAAAACGCTGTCGGGGCGCGACGCCACGGCAAGCCCGAGCCCGAAGCCCGCGAGCGCGTCGAAGCGAGGGCCTCGTCCGTTGAAACCCCACAGTGCGAGCGCGACGCCCAGAGCGGCGGGTCCGTGCTGCCACAATGCCTGGCTGCTGACGCTGAAGGCCCAGGTTCCAAGCCCGTAAAGAAAGCACAGAGCGAGCGCGAAGTCGTCGGAGCAGCGGCCTTTCAAAGCGCGACGCAGGGCCACGGCCGACAGTGCCGTGATGATTGAGCCGCTCAGCTTCGAAAGGCCGTGCAGAGCGGGTTCGGAGACGACGGCTCCCGAGAAAGCCGTCACGAGGTAGACCGGTATCGCCAAGAGGCCGGGCGCGACCGGGAAAACAGAGAG
>JAYTIP010000112.1:0-4694 GCA_043731745.1 Elusimicrobiota bacterium
TGGCCAGCTCGCGCGTGAAAGCCAAGGTCTCCGCGTCGGCTTCCTCGCCTTCGCGGCGGGTGACGATCGCGAACGCCTCGGCCGCGGGCGTGCGGGAGACGTCGGCGATGTAGAGCGCCTGAAGGGCGATTTCGCGAGCGAGGCGCCTACGACCCACGGAGTTCCTCCCTGAGGGCGATCATCTCGAGCGCGGCGAGCGCCGCCTCGTGGCCGCGGTCCATCTTGCCCTTGGTGCGGGCCATCGCCTGACCATCGTTGTTGGGCGTAATGACGCCGAGAATCACGGGCACGCGGGTGTCGAGCGAGATGCGGTGGAGGCTTTGCACGAGCGAGCGCGCGAGGTGGTCATTCTGCGGGGTTTGACCCTTGAGCACGCAGCCCAAGGTCACGACCGCTTGATACAGATTGGTCTTGGCGAGCTCCTGGACCGCCCACGGGATCTCCCAACCGCCGGGGACTTCGACGACCTTGAGCTGGGAATCCGTCCAGCCTTCGGCCTTGAAGGTCTTGAGGCAGCTCGCGAGCAGACGCGAGGTGACCTCCTCGTTGAACCGCGATTTGACGATGGCGACTCGCTTCATCTGATCTCCTCCGGCACGGTCAACAGGTGGCCCATCTTCTCGCGTTTGGTCTTCAGGTAGCCGGCGTTGTGCTTGTTCGAGGGAAGCTGCAATTGGACGCGCTCGGACACCGTCAGGCCGTAGCCCTCGATGCCGACGATCTTGCGCGGGTTGTTGGTGAGAATTCGGATCGAGGTCAGTCCTTGATCGGCCAGAATCTGAGCGCCGATGCCGTACTCGCGCAGGTCCGGCTTGAGGCCCAAAGCGAGGTTCGCCTGGACGGTGTCGAGGCCCTTGTCCTGGAGCGCGTACGCCTTGATCTTATTGATGAGACCGATGCCGCGGCCTTCCTGGTTCAGGTACACGAGCACTCCTTTCTTGGCGGCCGCGATCTGCTTCATCGCGGCGTCGAGCTGGACGCCGCAGTCGCACTTGGCGGAGAACAGCGCGTCGCCCGTCACGCAGGAGGAGTGCACGCGAACGAGCACCTTCTTGGCGCCGCGAACCTCTCCCTTGACCATGGCGAGGTGCACCTTGCCGGTCAGGCTCTCTTCGTAGACCCGTATGGTGAAGTCGCCGTACTTGGTGGGCAGCTTGGCGCTCGCCTTACGCTCGACGAGCCGGTCCTTGCGGCGGCGGTACTCGATGAGCTCGGCGATCGTGACGATCTTGAGCTTGTGCTTCTTGGCGAACTTCATCAGCTGAAGCGTGCGCGACATCGAGCCGTCGGCGTTGAGAATTTCGCAGATGACGCCGGCGGGCTTGAGGCCCGCGAGGCGCGCGAGGTCGACGGCGGCCTCGGTGTGGCCGGCGCGCACCAGAACGCCGCCTTCCTTCGCGCGGAGGGGGAAGATGTGGCCGGGCCGGCCGAGATCCTCGGGCTTGGTTTTGGGATCGATGAGCGCTTTGATCGTGATCGCGCGGTCGCGCGCCGAGATGCCGGTGCTGGTGCCGCGCTTGGCGTCGACGGAGATCGTAAACGCGGTGTCCTTGCCCGGCACGGCGCTCAGGCTCGCGGAAGGGTCGATCATCGGTTGGAGCTTCAGCGCGTCAAGGCGCGAGGCGGGCAGGGGCACGCAGATGAGGCCCCGTGCGTGAACGGCCATGAAGTTCACGGCGCTGACACCGCACTTTTCCGCGGCGATGACGATGTCGCCTTCATTCTCGCGGTTGGGATCGTCGACGACGACGATCATTTTACCCCGCCGGATGTCGGCGATGGCGTCTTCGATGCGGTCGAAACCTTTCGCGACCTTCATTTAGTGCTCCTGAGCGCGGCGGCGGCGGCCATGGCGTAACGGGCGAGGGGATCGGCTTCCAGATTGACCTTGTCGTAGGCGGCCCGCTTGCCGAGATTGGTGTGCTGCAATGTGTGAGGCACGAGCATGACTTCGAGGTGGTCCTTCGTCACGCCGGTGACCGTCAGGCTGATGCCGTCGATCGCGATCGAGCCCTTCACGGCCACGAGGCCGCGCAACGCGGCGGGCAAGGATACTCGCAGGCGCCAGAAGCCTTCGCCCCACGGTTCGAGAGAGATGATATCCGCCGCGGCATCGACGTGGCCCGAGACGAAATGGCCGCCTATTTCGTCGCCGAGACGCAAAGAGGGTTCGACATTGACGGCCTGACCGGCTTTCAATGCGCCGAGATTGGTGCGCTTCCAGGTTTCGGGCCCGACGTCGAAGGAGTGGACGCCGCCGGAAGTCTTGGTGACGGTGAGGCAGACGCCGTTGATGGCGATCGAAGCCCCGAGCTTGGGCTTGGGGAGCTTCGCCGCGACGAGAAGCGTCGTCGCCGTACGCTTCTTCACCGTGCCGAGCTGATTAATGATGCCGGTGAACATGCTAATTATCCACCGCGTTTTCAGCGCTGAAAGTGTTGTGAATAACTTTTCTCATGACAAAACTCCCGAGATAAGCCAATCGTCCCCGAGCTTGGTCACCGCCGGCGATTTTAGCCGCGGCGCCTTGTTCGGATCGGTCGCGCCGGAGAGAAGCTTGGGCGCAAGATACACCTTGGCCTCGTCGACGAGGCCTTCTTTTAGGAACGAGGCGTGGACCGTCGGTCCGCCTTCGACGAGAAGGGTGCCGACGCCGCGCTTGGCGAGATCGCGGAGGACGGCCTTGAGTGGCGTCTTTTTATAAACGACGGTCGGGGCGGACTTGTCGAAGACCTTGGCTCGCTTGGGCATGGTCCGGCGGCCGGTGAGCACGACGCGCAAGGGATTTTCCCCGGCGCCGTGGGCGGTCAGCGAAGGATTGTCGGCCAGTACGGTGCCGGCGCCGACTAGGATCGCGTCGTATTCGGCGCGCAGCGCGTGCGCCGCGTTTCGCGCGGGCTCGCCGGTGACCCAGCGCGACTTGCCGTTGACGGCGGCGGCCTTGCCGTCGAGAGACAGCGCGGTTTTAAGAATCACCCAGGGACGGTTGCGTGTCATCAGCGAGAAGAAGCCGCGATTAAGCTCGGCGGCCGCGTCGCGGAAGCTCGCGTCCACTTCGGTCTTGACTCCCGCTTCGCGTAATAGGGCGAGGCCGCGGCCCGACACCTTCGGGTTCGGATCGAGCGTGGCGCAAATCACCTTGCTCACGCCGGCCGCGACCAAGGCGGTCGCGCAAGAGGGGGTTTTCTTGCCGGGGAACGGAGCGCAGGGCTCCATAGTGACGAAGACGGTCGCGCCTTTGGCTCGGCGGCCGGCCTTTCCGATTGCGATCGGTTCGGCATGGGCGCAGCCGAAGCCTTGATGCGCGCCTTCAGCGACGATCTTGCCGCCTTTGACGAGGACGCAACCGACGCGCGGGTTGGGGCTCGTCGCGCGAGGAGGCACGGCACGGGCGAGAGCGAAGGCGCGGTCGAGGTTCACGCGGTCACCACATGTTTGGGAAGGGACTTGTCGGCGTTCGCGGCGAAGAAGGCGGGGATATCCGCGAGCTTCACGGAGCCTTTGATCAGGAGGTCGGTTTTGACCTTGCCCTCGGAGAGCAGACGAACGGCCTCTTTGAAATACTTGGGCGTATGGTGGAAGACACCGTGGATCGCGATCTGCTGGTAGTGGACGCGGTGCACATCGAACGGAACGACGGTGCCGGGGGCGCAGCCACCGAAGAGGCAGACTTTCCCGCCGTTGCGGACGAGCTCGACGGCGAGGAGGTGGGTCTCGACTTTACCGACCGCCTCGAAGACATGATCCGGACCGCGGTCGGTGGACCAGGAGCGGACGGCTTCCTTGAAATTAGGATCCAAAGTGGAAAAGACTTTATCGGCGCCTGCGGCGCCAAACGGAATGAGATGTTCTTTGGAACGGCCCATGACACCGACCCTCGCGCCTTTCGCGGTCAACGCGTGGACGAGCATGATGGCCATCGGACCAGCACCCAGAACGAGCGCGGTTTCGCCATTCTTGACATCCATTATTTCCGCGGCGTGTATAGTCGTCGAGAAAGGCTCGGCCATGGCCCCGATTTCGAACGGCACCGAGGACTTTAATGGATGAAGATTGTGTTTGACGATGTGCGCCGGCACGAGATCGTACTCACCATACGCCCCGTTGTGGAGCTTGAGCTTCGGGCACAGATGATTCTGGCCGTTCGTGCACCAGAAGCAATCGTCCATCGGCGCTGAGTTCGCGACGACCACGCGGTCGCCTTCCTTGGCGGTCGTCACGCCTTTGCCCACGGCCGAGACCGTTCCGGCGAGTTCGTGGCCGAAGGGAGAGGGATAAGTCCCGAGCAATACGGGATGACCCTGGCGGTAGGCTTTGAAATCCGTGCCGCAGGTCAGCGCGGCGCCCAACTTGACCACGACCTCGCCCTCGCCGGGCGTCGGCGTCGGGACTTCTTCGAGCCGGATGTCGCGCGGGCCGTAGTAGGTGACGCGTCTCATCGCGGCACCAAGATCGACTTGAGGGTTTGCCGCGACTTGACGGCCTTGATCGCGTCGTCGAACTTGGACAGCGGGAAGGACAGGGGGCCTAAGATCAGCGGGTTGAACTTCTTGGAGGCGATCAAGTCGAACGCTTCTTTCAGATCGACGAGCGAGGGCGAGTACGAGGAAAGCACGGAGAGCTCGCGGTGATAGATTTGATTGAGGTCGAGCTTCATGAACGGATCGGGATGAAACGACGCGAACACGTTCAAG
>JAYTIP010000113.1:0-3131 GCA_043731745.1 Elusimicrobiota bacterium
CAGGGGCTGCATTTCCAACAGAGCGCGATCACCGGGCAGCCCGGGTTCAAACCCGAACTGTGGTTCCAGGACATGATTGCTTCGCTCGCGAGTCGTTTCAAACGGACGATCACGGTCGAGCGGATCGAAGACGCCGCGGCGTCGAACGCCGACCTGGTCGCCGTCGTCGACGACCTCGCCGAATTCAACCGCGGGAGCGCAAAGCTCGGCGTCCGCATGCGGGTCATCTTTACTACGCCGGACCGACAACAGGTCGATGTCGTCGAAGGTGAGAACGACCGCAACGCCATCATGTGGACGCACGGAACGATGGGTGCGGCCGCCAAGACGGCACAGGAGCGCTTTTTCAGGGCGCTCGCGGCTTCAGCCAAGCTGCAAGCGTTCGCGCGCTCGATACGGACCGGACCGGCGATCTCGGCGCGCGGCGCCGAGGGAACGCTGGTGACTTCGGATCTCGATGAACTTCCGACGGCGCGCCCGGCGTCCAAGCGCCGCCACGCGGTCGTCATCGGCGTGGAGCGCTACCGAGAGGCGCTACCGCGCGCGGACTTCGCCGCCGGCGACGCGAAGCTCGCGGCCGAGTACTTCAAGCGCGTGCTTGGCGTCCCCGAGGCGAACCTCGCCTTGCTCGTCGACGACCGCGCGACCAAGTCCGACTTCGAGAAGTACTTCGAGCGCTGGCTACCCAACCGCGTCGAGGCCGGCGACGAGGTCTTCGTCTATTTCTCGGGCCACGGCGCGCCGAACCCGAAGAGCGGCGACGCGTACCTGGTGCCCTTTGACGGCGACCCGACCTACATCGCCGAGACGGGCTATCCGATCAAGAAGCTCTACGAGCAACTCGCCAAGCTTCCGGCCAAGCGCGTGCTCGTCGCCATGGACTCTTGCTTCTCCGGCGCGGGCGGTCGCTCCGTGATCGCCAAAGGCGCGCGTCCGCTGGTGAGCGTGCAGAACGCCGCCGTGACGGGCAACGTCTCGGTTCTGTCCGCGTCGGCGGGCGACCAGGTCAGCAGCAGCTATCAAGAGAAGGGCCACGGCCTGTTCACCTATTTCCTGCTCAAAGGTCTTAAAGAAAAAAACGGCGACTTCAAGGCGGCCTTCGACTATCTGAAGCCGGAAGTCTCCAAGATCGCGCGTCGCGAGTATAACGCCGACCAAGATCCGCAGTGGAGAGAGGGTAAATGAAGCTCGCCCGCGTCATCGGCCGCGTCTTTTGCTCGCGCCAAGATCCGGCGATCGACCGTAAGACCATGCTTTTGATCCAGCCCCTGCGTTGGGAAGACGAGTCTCCCGTCGGCGATCCGATCGTGGCCGCCGACGCGGTCGGCGCGGGTTCGTCGGAAAAAGTAGTCTGGGTGGCGTCGCGCGACGCGGCCGTCGCGTTCAAGGACGCGCCGCCCATCGACGCCGCGATCGTGGGCATCGTCGAGGGTCACCAGGTGAAAGATTTCCGGGGGAACCGCTGATGTTCATCGCCGAGGTCGTGGGCAACGTGTGGGGCACGCGCAAGCACGCGTCCCTCAACGACAAGCGCCTGCTGCTCGTGCGCCCGATCGATCCGCTGACGGAGAAGCACACGGGCGACGCGATCATGGCGGTCGAGTACGGCACGGGCGCCGGACCGGGCTCGGTCGTGCTCGTGATGGACGAGGGCGGCTCGGCGCGTGGCGTTCTTAAAGACGACGGCGCTCCGATTCGGACCGTGATCGTCGGTCTCGTGGACTCCGTGGTGTCGGGCGGCACGACGAAAAAATTCTGAGGTTAACATGACCGAAGCTCAATTGAAGAATGTCGTCGAGGAAGTGGTGAAGTCTCTCGTGGCCAAGGGCTTTCTGACGGCCCAGTCGTGCGAGTGCGAGGACGGGCCCAAGGCGCTGAAGGGCCAGATCACGACCACGATCGGCTCCGCCGGTAAGGTGTTCAGCGACACGGCCTCGTGGGGCGCCAAGCCCGCCGCGCCCGCCAAGGGACAGTTTTCCGCCTTGCCGCCGAAGGCCGCGGCCTCCGACGACGATGATGCGCATGTGGACGCCAAGATCATTCAGGCAGCGGGCGCCTCCCGCGTCTCGGTGTGCAACCCGACGAAGAAAGGCTCCGACACCGCGCGCTATGTCGACCACACCTTGCTCAAACCCAACGCGACTCAAGAAGAGATCGGCAAGCTCTGCGAAGAGGCCAAGAACTTCTGTTTCGCCTCCGTGTGCGTGAACCCGTCTTATGTCGCGCTCTCGGCCCAGCTCCTCAGGGGCTCGGGCGTGAAGGTGTGCACGGTCGTCGGCTTCCCGCTCGGCTCGACCACGCCGACCGTCAAGGCGATCGAGGCGCGCGACGCGATCGCCAACGGGGCGGATGAGATCGACATGGTCATCAACATCGGCGCGCTCAAGAGCGGCAACGACATCGTCGTCTACGACGACATCAAGGCCGTCCGCGACGCCACGCGCGGCAAGGTGCTCAAGGTGATTCTCGAGACCTCGCTGTTGTCGAACGAGGAAAAAGTCCGCGCCTGCGTCGCCGCGAAGAAGGCGGGCGCCGATTTCGTGAAGACTTCGACCGGCTTCGGCGGCGGCGGCGCCACCGTCGAGGACATCAAGCTCATGCGCACGACCGTCGGCCCGCTGATGGGCGTCAAAGCCTCCGGCGGCATCCGCGACGCGAAGATCGCCAACGACATGATCGCCGCCGGCGCGACCCGCCTGGGGACCTCGGCCTCCATCGCGATCGTCACCGACACGAAGTCGGAAGGTAAGGGCTACTAATTTAACGGTGCCTGACCTGAAGTTTCGGAAGTTTTGGATTCGCCGATGAAACTTCCGAAACTTCAGGTCAGGCACCAACTATCGAGGGAATATGGCGAAAGAGAAGAAGGACGAGACGCCGAAGTACAAGATCAACATCGATCTGCAGTGCGGGGCGTGCGCGGCGATCATGCACACGCACAAGGGCGAGCCGCTGCCCAAGTTCTGCGCGGGGTGCGGCGCGGGCATGCAGAAGTTCTGTTTCAAGTGCCACAAGAAGGTGGAGATGTTCTTCGAGGAGTGGTGGCCCGAGGACGACGAGTGCCAGCGCACCTACACGACGCCGCGGCGCGGCACGCACTGCAACGCCGTGCTCGAGACGGGCGCCGAGGG
>JAYTIP010000114.1:0-6923 GCA_043731745.1 Elusimicrobiota bacterium
CGCCGGCCGGCAACGCGCCCTTGGGCAACCAGGTCTTCAAAGCGGAGGACGTTCATGCCGCGGCGCCCTCGTCCGGCGCCCGAGTCCTCCGATCCACCGCGAGATCTGGTTCCTCAAGCGGCGCGATCGCGCGCTCCCCGCGGCGGCCGAGTTCCTGGTCGCCAGCCTACGTCGCTCGCTGAAAGACCTCTCTTAAAGGGGGCCCTTTAGCGTCGCCGCTTTGGGACCTTTCTCCGTCGCCGTTCCTCGCGCAATGCGTTATCCTCCGGACATGAAGCTCCTCCTGACGCTCGCCGTCTTCGTCTCCGCCGCTCACTCCCAAACCCTCTCTCTGCGCCCGGTCGAATCAGCGCCCACGATCCGTTTCTCCGTGGTCTCGCCGCTGCTTTCAGGTTCCACTCCCGCCTCTTTGACCCCTTCGCTTTCCCTGACGCCCGCTCTCGCCGCTTCAGCGCCGACCCCGCTTCCCGTTTCCGCCGTTCCGTCGGCCCTGACGCCAGCGCGGGCCGCCGCCTCCACCCCCGAGGCCGAAACGCCCAAGCGCGACGCCGAGTTCAAGCGCCTCGTGGCCGACCTGATGGGCACCGATAAAGAAAAAGCCGACGCAGCCGAGACCGCCCTTCGTGCCCTGAAGGAAAAGCACCTCAATGCGTCGCCCGAGGGCAAGAAGACCAAGGTTCTCGATCTCAAGCCCATGCAAATCCCCGCCGGCATGCTCGAAGTCCAGGACAAGGCGAAGGACTTGCGCGCCATGAAGGCCAAGGAAGTCGAGTCCTGGCTCAAAGACCGCTCCGTGCCCATCCTCGAGGACTATAAGGGCCGCAAGCGCCCCGTCGATCACCACCATGAAGCCCGCGCCGCGTGGGAAGCCGATCAAGACGAAGTCTACACGCATCGCTACTTCGACGACGAGATGCACGCGCGCATCAAGGCCCTTCCTCGGGAGCAGTACTACGCCGTGACCCGCGCGATGGGCCTCTTCTACGACCGCGATCAGTTCGGCGCCGGCCCCCACGACCCCAACCACCTCCCCGAAGATGTGCGCAGCATGGCCGACGATCCCTTCCGCAGCGTCGCCTGGCAGGTCCGCAAGCGCGGCGGCTACGACAAGTCCTCGATCCCCTTCGCCGAGTTCATGTGGGCGCAGTACTTCCGAGAGCGCGCCAAGACCTACCCGACGAAGGCCGATTTCGAGCAGGCCGTACTCGAGGCCATGAAGATCGTCCACGACTCCGCCGCTCGCGACATCCCGGGCTGGAAGCCGAAATGATCCTCGCCCTCCTTCTCCTCGCGCTCCCCGCGTCCGCGCAAACCTTCGAGTCCCAGGTCGAGACGGTCGTCACCGCTTCGGTCAATCGCGCCAAGGAAGCCAAGGCCAAGACCCCTGCCGCCCCGCGCGAGATCAAAGACGGCGTCATCCCTCGCTTCCAGCGCAAAGAATTCCCCGCCGCCGCCAAATGCGGCCTCAAGGCCTTCTCTGTGATCGACTACGAAATTCGCGAGTCCGTCAAAAACGGCGAAGCCTCGCGCATGACCGAGATGGGCGCGGTGATCGAGACCACCGACCCGTCCTGCCTGCGCGACTACGGCATCGTGCAGTTCATCCGCGGCTGCGTCTATCACACCCGCTACGACATCGCTTCCGGCTCCGAGACCGAGAAGGTCTTCGATGTGGCGCGCCACCTGCGCGGCCCGCGCGTCGTCTTCAGCCATCCCGGCTACGAAGTGGACCAGACCGAGCTCGATCCCTTGTATGTCTCCTATCCCGACGAGGAAGACCGCCTGGCCTTGCTCTATGTGCCCAAAGGCCGCATGCACCTGCGCTCCGACGCCGCGAGCCTGCTCGCCGACCGCAAGTACTTCGACGATCCCTCCACGCGCGTCTTCCTGAAAGACATCTCGACGCCGACCGCCGTCGCCTTCGTCGGCGATCTGCCCGACAACGGCCAATCCGTGATCAGCGAGGGCGGAGCCGTGCTCAACGCCGTGAACGCCTCGCTCGACTTCCGCACCTGCGTGTACCGCCTCAAGGATGTCCCCACGACCGGCGACCCGGCGGGCGAGGGCGTCGCGCCGGAACAGGGCGGGCCCATCCATTGCTTCGGCTGGATGTCGCGGTACAACTTCGATCCCGCGACGAAGGACTTCGTCACCGACAAGTTCCACGGCGTCGATCCGTTCTGCGCGCAGGCCCCTGCGCGCGTCCCCCTCCCCGGCTCGTAAAGTATAAAGCCCCATGCCTAAGATATTCCCCTGCCTGTGGTACGACGCCAACGCCGAAGAAGCCGTGAAGTTCTATCTGTCCATCTTCAAAGGCTCGAAGATCCTCAAGGTGACGCGCTGGACCGAGGCCGGCGGCGCGCGCAAAGGCCAGGTGCTGTGCATCTCCTTCAAGCTCAACGGTGCGGAGTTCCTCGCGCTCAACGGCGGCCCTCAGTACAAGTTCACGCCCGCGATCTCCCTCTCTATTCCCTGTAAGACCCAGAAGGAAGTGGATTATTACTGGGAGAAGCTCTCGAAGGGCGGCAAGACGGTGGCGTGCGGCTGGCTCGAGGACAAATTCGGGATGTCGTGGCAGGTCTTTCCGGAGATCCTCCCCAAGCTGATCGCCGGCAAGGACGCGAAGAAGGCCGACCGCGTCATGCACGCCATGATGGACATGGTCAAGATCGACGTCAAGAAGATCGTCGACGCCTCCAAGGGCAAATAAGAAGCGCGATTCTGCCCAGTTAAAACCGGCAAACACTGCAGCGTATGGCGTGTTTGCCGGTTTTCATATTTATCCGGCGGCAGCAGATATTCTGCGTTAGACGAATTGGCCGGGAACTGTTTCCAGGAAACAGTGATTATCAACAGTAATTGACGCCCGCTTCTCCAATTCAAGGGAACTTTCTGGGGTGCTCAATCGTATGTAGAGTGCCCCCATGGACAAACCGGAAATAAAAACCGTCGAGGAACGAATCGAGGACGGTCAGCGGGAGATAGGCGTTCTTCTCCTCGCATTTACCCCCCTCGACTTCGCCCTCAACCGCCATTCACCCGGGAACTTCAGCTACCTACTGCTGTTCCTCGGATTAGGCACGACTCTCTTTTTCACTTCCATAATCCAAGAATGCAACCGTCACGGGGAATCATTTCCGTTCCGACTCTTGATTTTTCCCGCTTTAGGTGTATCCTTGATATTGTTGGCTTTCAAACAAGGACTGGGAATATGAATATACCCGTCGATGCCTGCGTCGCCTTTGGTGGTCCGCTTCTTTTATGCGTGGCCGGCTTCTACGAGGCCTGGTTCCAATCGGGCAAGAGGAAGCCTTCCGCCGCCGCCAAGAGCCAGTCACGCGTGAAGAAACAACCGGTAAAAATCTAGTTCGATCAGTTGGAAAAAGGAGCGCCCCAGCCTTTCGGCCGGGGCGCTCTTTTTTTGCGGAGTGAAGCTTACTTGAGCTTGGCGAGTTCCGCCTCGAGCTCCTTGTAGTCGCGCTCCTTGGTGATGTCGCCCTCGACCTTCACGAAGGCCACCTTGCCGTCCGTGCCGATCAGAACGGTCGCGCGCTGGGAGATATTCCCGCCGGGGTGGAACAGGCCGTACGCCTTGATGGCGGAGCGGTGCATGTCGGCGAGAAGGGTGTGCTTCAGGCCCATCTGCGCCTTGTACGCCTTGTGGGACCAGACGGAGTCCACGGAGATGCCGAACACTTGCGCGAACTTCTCGTAGCGCGAGAGGTCCTGGGAGAAGCACGCGTTCTCCTTGGAGCAGGTGGGCGAGAAGTCGAGCGGGTAGAAGAAGAGGGCGACGGGCTTCTTGCCCTTGAACTCGGAGAGCGTCCAGTCCTTCTTCTCGGAGTCGGGAAGCTTGAAGTCGGGGGCGACGGCGCCGACCTTGATCGGGGTGGTTTCGGGGGTAGCGACGGCGGTGGTCATGATGTTCTCCTGTTTTTTAGCAACGCAACACCTAGGGGTCTGACCCCTAGGTGTTACGCTTTGACGAGCTTGATTTCGAGCGGCTTAGAGGTGGCGTTGCGGATGCTGACTTGGGCGGCGACCTTGCGGGCGGCTTCGCGGAAGGCCTTCGCGGGGGCGGAATCGGGGTGAGAGAGGACGAGGGGCCTGCCGTCCTCCGACGCCTGGCCGATCTTGGGATCTAAAGGAATCGTACCCAGCAAATCGATGCCGTGGTTTTTCTTCAGGGCGGCGGCGCTGCCCTCGGCGAAAATCTTGCTCTCGGTGGAGCAGTGGGGGCAGATGAAGCCGGACATGTTCTCGATGGCGCCCAAAATCGGCACATTGAGCTTCTTGAACATGGCGACGGCCTTACGCACATCGGAGAGGGCGATCGACTGGGGCGTCGTCACGATGACGGAGCCCGCGATCGGAACGGTCTGGCACAAGGTGAGCTGGACATCGCCGGTGCCCGGCGGGAGGTCGAGCACGAGGTAGTCGAGCTCACCCCACTTCACGTCTTTCAAAAATTGAGAGATCGCGCCGTGGAGCATCGGGCCGCGCCAGATGACCGGAGCGTCGGGGTCCATGAGGAAGCCCATCGACATGACCTTCACGCCGTGGTTCTCGGCGGGCTCGATCTTGTTATCGGCGCCGGCCACCGGCTTGTAGCCCATGACGCCCATCATCTGCGGCTGGTTGGGGCCGTAGATGTCGGCGTCCATGAGGCCGACCTTCGCGCCGTCGAGTGCCAACGCCACGGCGATGTTGGAAGCGACGGTGGACTTACCCACGCCGCCCTTGCCGGCGGCGATCGCGATCAGGTTCTTGACGCCGGGCGGCAGGATGCTGCCCAGGCGCGCGTCTTTCTTGACGGAGGCCGTCATGTTGATCTTGACCGACTTCACGCCGGCTACTTTCTTAATGGCCTCTTCGGCTTCGAGCTGCATCATGCCTTTGAGCGGACACGCGGGCGTGGTGAGCACGTAATCGAAGCTCACCACGCCCGCTTCCACGACGAGATTCTGCACCATGCCGAGGCTCACGATGTCCTTGTGAAGCTCGGGTTCGATGCACGTCGACAGCGCTTTGAGAATCTCGTCTTTGCTCGGCATAAAACTCCTTACATCAGGAACAGCATTTCACGGTACTTCGGAAGCGGCCACGAGGCGGCCGGCATCAGAAGCTCGAGGGCGTCCACTTCGGCGCGGATCTTGTCGAAGTAGGGCTTGACCTTGTCGCAGTAGGCGAACGCGCGCTTCTCGACGTCGGTCACGGCGTCGGCCGCGGCGAGCGCGGCCTTAAGCTCATCGACTCCCGTGAGGGCGAGCTCGACTTTTTCGGACACCGTCCGGAGCAAGGACGCCTGCGCCGGCGCGTTGATGCCCGCCGCGGACAGGCCGGCCAGGTTCTTGGCGAGCTCGTTCTGGTACGCGACGGCCGCGGGAATGAAAAGCGTCGTCGTCATCTCGGCGATGAGCTTGGCCTCGATGTCGATGTCCTTGGCGTACTTCTCGAGGAGGATGTGGTAGCGCGAATGCGTCTCCTCTTCGGTCAGGACGCCGAGCTTGGCGAAGAGCGCCACCGACTTCTTGAGGGCGAAGCCCTTCAGGGCGGAGGGCGTCGTCTTCTCGTTGGGCAGGCCGCGCTTCTTGGCCTCGACGACCCACTCTTCGGAGTAGCCGTTGCCTTCGAAGCAGACCGCCTTGGACTCGGTGTAGTACGCCTTGAGCGTGCCGAGCACCGCTTCCTTGAGGGTCTTGCCTTTCTTGAGCGCCGCGTCGATCTCCTTCTTCGTGGCGATGAGCTGAGCCGCGACGATCGAGTTGAGCGTGGACATCGGAATGGCGTTGTTCGCCGACGCGCCGACCGCGCGGAACTCGAACTTGTTGCCGGTGAAGGCGAAGGGCGAGGTGCGGTTGCGGTCGGTGTTGTCCTTGATCACGGCCGGGATGTGGTTGATCCCGAGCTCGATCCATTGCGGGTCGGTTCCTTTCGTGACGACCCCTTTCTCGAGATCGTTGAGGACCTTCGTCAGCTGGGCGCCGAGGAAGATCGACATGATCGCGGGGGGCGCCTCGTTGGCGCCCAGGCGGTGGTCGTTGCCCGACGAGGCGATCGCCGCGCGCAGCAGGAGGCTGTGCGTGTGAACCGCCTTGATGATGGACACGAGGAAGGTCAGGAACTGCAGGTTGTCGTGCGGCGTGGCGCCCGGCGAGAGCAGGTTCTTGCCGGTGTCGGTGCCGAGCGACCAGTTGTTGTGCTTGCCCGAGCCGTTGACGCCCGCGAAGGGCTTCTCGTAGGTCAGCGCGGCCAAGCCGTGGCGTTCCGCGACCCGCTTCATGATGTCCATGACGAGCTGGTTGTGGTCGACGGCGACGTTCGCCTCTTCGTAGACGGGGGCGCACTCGAACTGGTGAGGCGCCACCTCGTTGTGGCGGGTCTTCAGCGGAATGCCGAGCTTGAAGCACTCGCTCTCGAAGTCGACCATGAAGTTCAGCACGCGGTCCTTGATCGCGCCGAAGTAATGGTCCTCGAGCTGCTGGCCCTTGGGAGAGCCGGCGCCGAACAAGGTGCGGCCCGACAGCAAGAGGTCGGGGCGCGCGTCGTAGTACTCCTTGTCGATGAGGAAGTATTCCTGCTCAGCACCCAAAGTCGCGACGACCTTCTTCGCGTCGCTCTGGAAGAGAGACAGGACGCCGAGCGCGGCGTTGTTGAGCGCGGTGATCGAGCGCAGGAGCGGGGTCTTCGTGTCGAGAGCGTGGCCCGTGTAAGACACGAAGCAGGTCGGGATGCACAAAGTGCTTCCGTTCTCGCTCTCGAGGATGAACGCGGGCGAGGTCGGGTCCCAGGCGGTGTAGCCGCGGGCCTCGAAGGTCACGCGCAGGCCGCCCGAGGGGAAGGAGGACGCGTCGGGCTCGGCCTGAGTGAGCATGGCGCCGGTGAAGCTCTCCATGACCTTGCCGTTGCCGGTCGGGTCGATG
>JAYTIP010000115.1:0-5921 GCA_043731745.1 Elusimicrobiota bacterium
CCGCCGCCGAGGCGTACGCGGCCGACGCCAAGGCCTCCCGCCTGAAGCTCGCGCGCGGCGCCAACCTCGAGCGCGCGTATTGTCTGCAGAAGGCCGGCCGCCTCGATGAGGCGCGCGCGCTCTACGAATCCCTCGTCGGAGCCTATCCCGATGAGTTCACCTTTCACTACGGCTACGCGCGCCTGCTCTTCGAGCAGAAGGAATATCCCTCCGCGCTGATCTCCGCGCGCGCGGCCGCGAAGGGCGGCTACGGCGACAATTGGCTGCGAGCCGTCGGCCTCGAGGCCAAGGTCCTCAAAGCGATGGGCCTCAAGGACGAGGCCGCGAAGGTTCTAGACGGCGCGCTCGCCGAGGCCTCCGCTCCGAAATCGGCCGCGGTGCGCACGCACCGCTACCTGGCCGACCTGCGCAAGCTCCGCGCCGAACTGTAGTCGGCGGCTAGTACATCCCGCCGTAATCCTGGTCGCGGAAGCGCGGATTGCTGGGGCCGCGCGGCGAAGAGCTCGAGGACGAAGACGGGGACTCGGGGCGGATGTCGGGCAGGTTTCCCTTCGGCGTGACGGGCTTGAGCGACGCCTGCGGATCGCGCGCGTAGGCGACGGCGCGCAATGCGGCGGCGGTCATCATCGGGCGGGTCTGATTGGTCAGCATCTCCTGGAGCTTCGAGAGCTTGGGCGAGCCGTCGGCGTTGAGACCTTGCGAGCGCGAGTACTCCTCGAACTTGCCGCTGCGAATGAGCACGCGCGCCCAGGCGTCGGGCGAGTTGAAGTAGGCCTGCTCATTCACGCTCGCGATGTCGCCCGGAGACTGCGCCATCAGCTCCTCGAGGGGCGCGAGCGAGTCGGCGCCGCCCGCCGCGGCCGCGGTCAGGACATACGCGTACAGCACGGTCCAGCTCGAGCCCATGCCGTAGTCTTTCACGCCGCGGGTGTCGAGATAGCGCTTCATGTCGTCGCCGAGGCCGCGCGTCAGGCCCTCGCGCGCGACGATGGCGGCCCAGGCACGCGACATCTCGTAGCCGGTGCGCGACCAGCCCGTCTGGGTTCTCATCATGTTCTTAAGGCGGGCCAGCGCCTCGGCGCTCGACTCCGTTTCGCCCGCGTACTTGAGCGCGGCTTGGCGCACGGACTCGGCGCTGTTCGTGCCCCAGAAGGTGGTGTCGCGGAAGACGCGCTGCAGCTCGTCGGTGCGGCCCAGCCGCTTCATCATCGCCAGGTAGCCGTCGGCGTCGTTCTTGGCCTCGTCGAGGTCGGCGGGCATGCCGACGACGCCGAGCGCGCGCTTGGCGGCCTCGTTGATGTCGGCCGTGTGGCCGATCTTGAGCTGGGCGGCGCGGATCAGGGCCCGGCGAGTCGCGGCCAGCCCCAGGCGGGTATAGAGCGCCGTGAGCGCCGAGACGAGCGCGTTATGAACGGGGACCTCGGTGTGCGCGGTCCCGGTGACGCGGCGCGACATGTTCTCGAGCATCTCGAGGTCCTCGGCACCGCCGAACTTCTCGAGGATCATCGCGGCGGTCATCGCGAGCGGCCAGTCCGTGCCGACCTCGGCCGTGGTCGTCTTCGAGTCGCTGCCCCACTGGTTTTTCTTCGTGGTCTCCGTCACCTCACCCGCCCAGCCCTTCGTCTTGATCCACTCGCGCGCGATCGCCGCGTCCGACGGCTGCGCGAGCAACGCGTAGCCCTCGGCCGCGGCGATCCGGATCGCGTGACCGTCGCGCTCGTTCTCCTTGAGCTTCGACTGGTCGATGACGCGCATCATGAGCTCGCGCGTCTTGGCCATCTCGCGCAGCTGGTGAGGAGTCCCGGCCGGGAGCTCGACCGACGCAGCCGCGACCTTGGGCGCGGCCAGCGCCGCGGGCGCCTGCTTGACGATCTCGAGCCAGATCTGGGTGCCCTCGGGTCCGGTCTTAAAGCCCATGCGCGCGCCCGGGATCGCCGCGAGGCGGCGATACAGGTCGAGCAGGTTGTGGTCCCACAGCAGGCTCGCGCTCAGATTGAGGTTGTCGGCCTTGCGCTGGGCCTCGAGGTAGGTGGCCGGAGGCGCGCCTGAGAAATGCATGGTCAAGGACTTCTGGTCCTCGGCCGACAAAGCAAATGCGCCTGCGACCGTCACGCGGATCGAGCCCCCATCCACCGCTTGCGTCATGACGACCGGAGCCGCGACGCCGGCCTTGGTCGCGTGCTCCTTGGCGAGGCGAACGATCTGCTTAAGCCACCCCTCGCCCACCTGTCCGGCGGCGGGCTCCAGAGCCGCGACGACCTCGGGACCCCAGCCGGCCTTCTCCACGCCCGCGTTCAGCGCGGCGATGGCCGCGCGCACCGCCGCGTCCTTCTTCTTGGCGTTGTTGTGTTCGGCTCTCACCGCGTCGGACGCGATCGAGAGTCCGGCGCCGGGAGTGAGGAATGCCTTGGTGCGCTCCGACGGAGCGCTCGCCTGCTCCGCCTCTGCGCTCCGAGCGGGCCGGGCTTTGCGCATCAGCTGGTCGAAGAGGTTCTCGGTCGGCTCCTCCCCCTCTCCGGCACCCGACAGCCGCTCGATGAGCGAGAACAGCTCGGCCGCGACGGCCTCGGACGCGCCTTGGACCGTGGCGCGCGCCGTGTTCTTCTCCGGCTTCTTGCTCGCCGCGAAGGTGATCTTGCCGTTCTCGTAGCTCACCTTGATCTGCGCGCCGCGAACGTCGCTCTTGCCCTGCGTCGCCTCGGAGAGAATCCACTGCGCCATCGGATCGATGATGTTCTTTTCGATGGCCGCCGTCATGGGGCGCGCGCCGTACAGCGGGCTGTAGCCCTCGACGGATAAGAAATTGACGACGGAGTCGTCGAATAGAATGTCGGTGTCGTGGCGGTCCGCCAGGAGCTGCTGGAATTCCTTGAGCTGGATGCTCGCGATCTTGGCGATGTCCTGCGGGCGCAGGCGATTGACGCGGATCCACTTGTTCTTCGACAGCGGGTCCTCGTCGAGCCGGTTGAGGAACTCGGGACGGAAGCGCTCCTTGAGGGCGGCGCCGACCATCAGGTCGATCTCCTCGTCCCAGAGCGCGTTGACCTGCTCGACGGTCGGCAGGGGCTTCTCATCGAGCTCGACCGCATTGCCCGCGGCGAGCGCCGCGTTGTGGGCCTCGATCTTGGCGAGCAGCTTGGCGTACTTCTCGCCGTCGACGCCCGACATGCCCGAGTTGGAGGTCATGATGATGACGGTGTTCTTGAAATCGACGGTGCGGCCCTGGCCGTCGGTGAGGCGGCCGTCGTCCAAGATTTGGAGCAGCACATCGAACACCTTCGGGTGCGCCTTCTCGACTTCGTCGAAGAGAATGACGGAGTACGGCTTCTTGCGCACGGCCTCGGTAAGCTGGCCGCCTTCGCCGTAGCCGACATAGCCGGGAGGCGAGCCGGTCAGGCGCTGAGCCGTGTGCTCTTCCATGTACTCGGACATGTCCATGCGGATCATGGCCTCGGGGTCGTTGAACAGGAAGCGCGCGAGCTCCTTGGCGAGATAGGTCTTGCCGACGCCCGTGGGCCCGGTGAGCAGGAACTTGCCCATCGGCCGGTTCGGGTTCGAGAGCCCGGCCTTGTTGCGGCGCACCGCGTTGGCGATGGCGGTCAGCGCCCGGTCCTGGTTCACGACGCGGCCTCCGATCTCGGCCTCCATCTTGGTGTAGCGCACCGCGTCGTCCTCGCCCAGGTTGAGCTGGCCCGAGGCGATGCCGGTCTTGGCGGCGATCACGCGCTTGACGACCGCGGTCGTGACCTGTCCCTTGCCCTCGGCCACGGCTTCGCTCTCGGCATAGAGCGACTCGGCCTTCTGCACGAGGGAGGCGATCTTGTTGTACATGTCGACGGGCAACGCCAGCGTGGACGCGATCCCCTTGTCGACGAGGGCCTGACGCGCTTCGTTGACCGCGATGACGAGCTCGCCCCAGGTTTCGCGCAGGTCGAGCGTGATGGCGGCGCGCAGGTTCTCCGGGCGGGAGAGCTCGGCGGCGTCTTGCACGGCCTTGATGGCCTTGTCGGGATTGAAGTTGGTCTTGTCGAACTGGTCGGCGAGCTTCGCCGCGTCGACGAGCGCCTGGTCGGGGATCACGGCATCGTGCAGGGCCTGCAGCCACGCCTTCATCGCGCGCAGCATCGCGATCGTCTGAGGAACGGTCGGCTCCTCGACGTCGATCTTCTCGAAGCGGCGGCGGAACGCGTCGTCGCCCTCGATGTACTTCTTGAACTCCGAGCGCGTCGTCGTCGCGATCACCGAGATCTTGCCGTCGCGCAGCGGGCCCTTGAGGACGTTGGCGATCTTCTGGCCCGAGTTGTCGAGGAAGAACTTCTGGATCTCGTCCATGAGCACGATGATATCGTTGCCGCGCGACGGGCCGCCGCTGTTGAGGCGCGGCAGCAGGTCGAGGATCATGGAGAGGACGCCGACGGGGTCCTCCTGGGTCAGGACCTTATTGATGTCGAGCTCGACGAGCCAGCGGCCCTTGAGGCGCTCAAACTGCAGGAAGGCCTGGCCGTCGAGCGAGGTCGCGTGCTCGGCGTCCTCGATCATCTCCGCCAGGCCCTCGGCCACGGCGGTCTTGCCCACGCCGGCCTCGCCGACGAGGACGACGGAATTGCGCATGCCGCGCGGGCTCGTCACGATCGGGAGCATCCGCTTGACCTCTTCGTTACGAGACACGATGGGCGGGCGCTTCTCGTCGGGCTGCTTAGCCAGAGGTTTGAGGAACACGCTCATGAGCTGGACCTGCTTGTCGGTGAGCTTGCTCTTGCCGTCGGACAGCGTGACGCTTTGCAGGTGCTCCTGCCACGCCTGAGCCGGGTCCCGGCGCTCGACGGCGGCCACAGCGGGCGCAACGGGCGCGGCCGCGGCGACGGCCTTCTCGGAGGGCTTGACCTCGGCCTCGCCCGGCTGCTCGTAGAGCGGACGCACGGAGGACACGGCCGAGTGCTCGGCGGCGGTCTCGTCGGCCAACATCTGAAGCGTGGCGCGCATGTCGGCGCCGGCGGGCACCTCGTACAGCACCGCGCGGTCGGAGCCGCGGAAGTTGAGGTGGAGAACCTTGAGGCGGCGGACCTCGCCGTAGTCGGCGGCGGTCTCAGGCGTGACATCGGAGCGGAACTCGGCCAGGATCGCGCGGGACGCGTCGTAGGCGACGGCCTCGGGATACGGCGCGGCGTCTTCCGTGATCAAGGCGGCGACATTGGGGTGAACGCGCACGGCGGAGACGGCAGGCTCGGTGGCCAAGCCCAGGGACTTCGCCTTGGCGGCGTCCGCGTCGGCGGCGACGACGGTCAATTCGTCGTCGTGGTGAAAGAACGAGGCCTGACCGTAGCGGGCCAGGATCTCGCGCTTGGCCTCCTCGGTCGTGCCCGACACGAACTTGACGAACACGGCGTTGACGGCCCAGTCGGCCTTGCCGTGGCTCGCGATCATGTCGGGCAAGGTCGGCTTGGCGGCAGGAGCGGGCGGAACCTCGGCGGCCGCCGGTTCCGGGGCGCGCGGCGCGGGAGTTTCCTCGGGGGCCGGATCCTCGTTGGCGGGCGTGCGTTCAAAGGGCAGCTCGTTTTGCGACGGATCCGGCTCAATGGCGGGCGTTTCCTCGGCCGGGGCCGCGGGAGCGGGCGCGTTGCGCGTGAGGAGAAGGTGGTGCACGAATTGAGAGACGACGACCGACTTCACGCCGTTTTCGTCGGCGAAGGCGCGCGCGAGCTCAGCGGCCTCGGCGGGCGTGCGCGGAGAGACTTCGAACGCGGAGGAGCCCTTCATCTCCTTGCCCATTCCGGAGACGGCGCGGAAGGCGAGCTGCGCCTTGTGGGCCGTGTCGAAAGCGACCCGAATGCGCTTCTGCGGGTAGCCGTTGTTGAGCTTGATCTTCTCCATCCACGGCGCGCGGCGCAAGGACGCGTTCGTGTTGACGGGCTCAGGAACGG
>JAYTIP010000116.1:0-5786 GCA_043731745.1 Elusimicrobiota bacterium
GCAGCGCGGCGGCGACCGCCGCGGCGTTCGCGGCGCAGTCGATCACCGACGCAGCGCGCAGACGGCCGTCCTGGCGCGGGCCCACGTTGACCGTGGGCGTCCTGAGCGAGGGCGCCTCGATGATCCCGCTCGAGGAGTTGCCCACGGCGGCGTCGGCGCGCGCGAGCAAGGACAGGTAGCCGCGGCTTCCGAGCGAGGCGACGGCCTTCGCGCGTCCCGGGCGCGCGGCCGCGTAGCGCCTAAGCCGCGCGTTGATCGCGCGCCCGCCCGCGTCGGAGCCCGCGTAGGTCAGCACGGCGCGGACCTTGGCGCGGTCGAGTCCGGCCAGGACCGCCTCGAGGGTTCCGCCCGCGCGCGAGCCGACCGTCTCGGGGTGGACGGTGACGAGGGCCAGCGGGCCGGTCAGCGGCATGCCCACGAGCCCGACGAGCTCTCGCTCTGACAGGGGTTTGAGCTCGCGCAAAATCTCGAGGCCGGGGGCGCCCGCGTTGAACACGCGGCGCGGGTCCTCGCCCATCGCGATGACGCGGCGGCGGTAGGGCTCGGCGGCGGTGAAGTGCAGGTGAGAAAGCTTGGTCACCGCGTGGCGGACCTGCTCGTCGAGCGAACCTTCGCTGGCCTCGCCGCCGTGCAGGTGCGCGATGGGAATGCGCAGCGCGACCGCCGCGGAGCACGCCGCGAGCAGCTCCCAACGGTCGCCGAGCACGACGAGGAGATCGGGCGAGAGTCGCGCGAGTTCACGGGCGAAGCCGCGAGTGCCCTCGCCGAGCGCGCGGGCGACGGCCTTAGGCGAGTCGGAGGCCGGCGTCATCGGCACGCGCGCGGAAATCTTGAAGCCGTCGGCCTTGATCTTGGACGCGGTGGCGCCGAACGCCCGCGACAGATGGCCGCCGGTGACGACGAGCTGGAGGTTCAGGCCGCGGTCGTTCTTGATCGCGCGCATAAGCCGCGCCAGCAGGCCGTAGTCCGCGCGCGAGGTCGTGACGACGGCGATCGCGCGCTTCTTCATACGCTGGCCTTCGTCAGCGGCTGATCGCGGCGCAGGCTCTTGCGCAGGACCTTGCCCAAAAGGCTCGCGAGCCGCTCGGCGGGCACACCCGCGACCGGGCGCTTGACGGCCAGGTCCGCGTTCGTAAGACGGCGGCCGCGCTCGAGGTCTCGCGCGGCGACGACGCCGCGGCGCGCGACGGCGATGTTCTTGCGCTCGCACGGCGCGGGCCGCTTGATCCCGTCGCCGAGCGCCGACTCGACGAGTCGGATCGCGGCGCACATCGCCTTGAACTCGCGGGGCTCGAGCGAGGCCGCGTGGTCCGGCCCGGGCATCGCGCGGTCGAGGGTCAGGTGTTTCTCCAGCACCGTCGCGCCGCGCGCGGCCGAGGCCACGGCGATCTCGGTGCCGAGCGTGTGGTCGGAGTAGCCGACGGGCAGGCGGAGCTCGCGGGCCAAGGCGTCCATCGCGCGCAGGTTGACCTGGGCGGCGGGGGCGGGGTACTCGGTCACGCAGTGCAGGACGGTGAGCGGGACTTTACGCGCCTTGAGGATCCAGCCGACGGCGCGCTTGACCTCGGCCAAGGTGCTCATGCCCGTCGAGAGGATGACGGGCTTGCCTTTGCGCGCGACATGCTCGAGCAGGCGCTTGTTGGTGATTTCTCCGGAAGGAATTTTGAGGCGCTTGACGCCCAGGCGCGCGAGCAGGTCGGCGCTCGCCTCGTCGAAGGGCGTGGACATGAATTCGATGCCCGCCTTGGCGCAGCGCTTGATCAGGCGCCGGTGATCGGCCTCGCTCAGCTCGAGGGCCTTGATCATCTCGTATTGGGAACGCCCGCCCGAGCGCGACTTCTGGTACTCGGCCAGGGGGGCCTCGGCGCCGACGAGGGCCTCGGCGCGGAAGGTTTGGAATTTGACGGCGTCGGCGCCCGCCGCGGCGGCCGCGTCGACGAGCTTTTCGGCGAGCGAGGCGTCGCCGTTATGATTGACGCCGGCCTCGGCGATGATGAAGCAGCGCGCGGCCTTGTTCAACATTTGAACATCATAGGAAACACGGGAACCACGGTCAACCTTCGGCCAAGGAGCCGCGGTAGCCGGCGGCCTTGGCGAGGAACGCGAGCCCGAGGTAGCCGAGGCTGAACGCATCAAAGCGGACGGACGCGACCCAGCACGAAGGCAGGGCGGCCAGCCACCGCGCGGGGTTTTCTCTCAGGTAGCCCGCCCAAATCCGGGCGAGGCCGAGGCGGAACTTGAACCGTTCGGACGCGCTCAGACCGAGCGAGGAGGCGGCTGAGGTCAAGACGGAGTAAATCTCCTCGATTTGCCGGGCGAGGCCGACCGTGCTGCGGGCCGTGCCGCCGTGGGCGCGAAACGAGCTCAGGGGCTCGGCGACATAGTAGAAATCATCACGCCGGGCGAGGCGTCCCCACAGATCCCAGTCGAGGCACAGGCGGTAGGCCGGCGAGGCCCCGCCGACGGCGTCGAAAGAGGCCTTGCGCATCAGGGCGGCGCTCATGTTGGGCACGACGCAGGCGCGCAGCAGAAAGCGCTGCATGAGGCGGCGCGGGATCAGCGCGTCCTTCGCGCAGAGCGAGCGAAAAGCCGGTTCGCGGTGCTCGAAGTCGTCTCCCAGAGCGGCGCCCTTTGCGTCGACGAGCTCGCTGCGGCAGAAGGCGACGCCGGCGGAGGAGCTCTTCAGGGCCGCGACGAGCCGCGCGACATGCTCCGGCCGGTCGAAGTCGTCGCACTCCGCGAACATCAGGTACTCGCCCGTCGCGAGCGCGGCCCCCGCATTGGACGCGGCCGCGGCGCCGCCGTTGGTCTCGAGGACGACGAGGCGCACTCGCGGGTCGCCCTCCCAGCGGCGCAAAGCCTTCACGCTGTCGTCGGTGGAGGCGTCGTCGACGACGATGATCTCGAGCGGGCGGTAGGTCTGGGCGAGAAGGCTCTCCATCCGCTGCGCGAGATACTCCGCGTGGTTGTAGCTCGTGACGACGACGCTGACCAGGCCTGGCGTCATTTCACCGCGTACACGACGAGTTCCTCGCCGGCGTCAGGGTTGACCCACAGCCGCAGGCTCTCCCAAAGCTGGAACAGGCGGCCCCGCCGCCATTCGCCGGGGTTAAGCGGCGCGCCGAGCGGGTGGCGTCCCGTGCGGACGAGGTCGCGGCTCGACAGGTAGATGTAGTCGGCGCCGTTGGCCGTCGTGAACACGCGCGCGGAGGAAAAGGGGACCTTCGCGAGCGCGCCGCGCAGCGAGTCGGGCGAGAAGAGATGCAAGTGACGGGGCGGGTCGAGCGCCAGCCAGTCCCGTCCGAACACGCGGTGCCCGTGCGCGACGGCGTTGGGCGTGAGGGAAACGAAGGTCCCGCCGGGCTTGAGCACGCGTCTGATTTCCCTGAGCAACCCGATCGGATCGGGGACATGCTCGAAGGCGTGGCTCATGACGACGGCGTCGAAGCGCCCGTCGGGGAACTTCGCGTCCTCGAGCGCGCCCGTGCGGGCCTCGAAGCCCTTGGCGCGCGCGCGCTCCACGCAGACCGGGTCGAAGTCGAGCCCCTCGGGGGTCCAGCCGACCGAGCGCAGGTGCTCCATCAGCGCGCACGAGCCGAAGCCGATCTCGAGCACGCGCCCGCCCCGGTTCTCGGGCAGGTACATCACGCTGCAGTCGAGCTCGAGGCGGCGCGCGGGGTGGAGCGCGTACATGAGCAGGCCCAGCCACCGCCCGGGAAAACCGGGATCGACGAGGGTGTAGCCGTAGCGCAAAGCGAGGTAGCCGTTCTTGACGAACTTCGCGTAGGCCGAGCGCAGGAAGGAGTCGGCCCGCGCGGGCTGGTCGGCGTGCGTGTAGTACTCGGCGTAAGCCTTATGAAGGTCCTCAGCCAGCGGCATCGGGTCGAGCCACAGCAGGCCGCACGCGGCGTTGCCGCAGCGCACGATCGTCCATTCGCCCTTCGAGTGAAAAAGACGGTCGGGGATGCCTTTATAAAGAACGGAGCCGGCGCCTGCGCAGACGAGGCAGGCCGGGCGCGCCGCCGCGCGAATCGCGGTCATCGGGGCCGGGAGGCGAGGAACTCGGCGAGCTCGAAATCGGCGGGAGAATCGATGTCCACGCTGCGCTCGGCGGGCATCTCCACGACGGCGAGCTTCTTCGCCTGGTACAGGCTGTCGATCGCGAACAAGGTCGCGCGCGTGAACACGTACACGGCGCCGTTGACCGTGTACACGGGCGGCGCGTCCTGGCGCCGCGTGTAGGGTCCCTTCTTCGACTGCTCGACCCAGCGGGGATCGTCGGACCGGGGCTCGACGAGCACGAAGTACGGATTCTCGGCCGTCGCCTTGACGGTGATCACCGCGTCGGCCTGGAGCTCGACGATCTTAGCGACGCAGGCGTCTATGTCGGCCGCCGATCGGAACGGAGTCGTGGGCTCGAGGCCGATGAGGTAGTCGACCGTTTTTCCGGTCGTCTTCTCGTGGGCCTCGAGGGCGTGGCGGTACACGGGGAGGATCGAAGTGGTGTCTTGGGCCAGTTCGGCGGGGCGCTTGAGCAGGACGACGCGGGGGGACACGCCTGCCAGCCTCAGGATCTCGTCGGAATCCGAGCTGACCATGACGGCGCCCGCGCTCGCGGCGGCGAGCGCGGCCTCGACGGACCAGGCCACGAGCGGTTTTCCGCCCAGCGTCTTGATGTTCTTACCCGGGACGCCCTTGGAGCCGGCCCGCGCGGGGATGACGGTGAGTGCGTTCACGAATACATTTTACCAAATAAGATAAAATGAGTGTTCGAAGATTGAACATGCTTTCCTCCTCCCAAACCGTCCTCTGGATCGAGCGTCTGACCGCGCCGGGAGCGCTGTGCCTGGGAATCCGCTCCCTCCTGACGGGCGCGTCGGTCCGCTACGACGAGCACCGGGCGACGCGGCTTGCCCGCTTTCTGGCGCGAAGGATCGGCTTCTCCCCGGCTCTGCTCGTGCTCAACGTCCACGACGCCTCGGGCGAGGGCCTCGTGTACCGCCGGTGCGAGAACCTGTCCGGGGCGGTCGCGTCTTTCTGCGACCGCGCCCTTCCCGGCGCGACGCTCAAAGAGCGGCGGATGACCGAGTGCTTTCTCGCCACCGAGCTGCTGCAGCGCGCGGGCTTTCTCACCATGGTTCAGCGCGCGGCCGCCGCGTATCCCGGCGCGCGGCACGAAGCGCGGGTCACCCGCCATTATCTCAACCGGGCGCTCGTCGATCATTTCAAATCCGCCGGCCTCGCGGTGCGTCAGACGGGGTGCGGGCCCGAGGGCCTGCGCTTCGCGCTCATCCCGGCGGTCCTGATCGCGAAGTCGGCCTGGCGAGGCTTGACCGGTTCCGCCCCGGCGGCGGCGACCCGCCCCGCCGTCTGGATCGAAAAGGCCCCTCGCGGCGCCGTCTGGGATCAGTTCGAGCGCGCCGCGAGCCGGTTCGCCCAAGCGGCGGCCCGCGCCTATGACGTCGTTTATTATTTCGACCGCTCCGACACGCCCTACGACGAGGCGACGGTCGCGCGTCTGGCGGCCGCGGGACTGGGCGCGCAGGCCCTGTTCGACGTCACCGAGCACGCGCGTCTCGGTCTCGGCGAACTGGTTTCTATCAGCACGAAGGCCTGGGCGTGCGCCCCGCGCGGAGCCTGGTGGCTTCCGTTTCTCTGGTTGCACGCCGCTTTGCACCGCGCGCTTCACGCGAACGTCTTCCGCGCGCGCGGCGTAAAGGTCTTAATCCAGCACCAGGAGACGAGCTGGAAGCAGGAGCCGAAGGCGCGCGCGATCGAGGACGCGG
>JAYTIP010000117.1:0-1853 GCA_043731745.1 Elusimicrobiota bacterium
CGTGAGGCCGCCGGCCTTTTTCTCGGCTTCGCCGCTCTCGGAATCTATCAGGCCGCGCCGTCGGTGACGACGGGCGACGCGGGCGAGTTCGCCGCCGCCGCCGCGACCTGGGGCGTGCCGCACGCGCCGGGCTATCCCGCTTGGACCATCCTGGCGAAGGCGCTCGGGACCGCGTTGCCCTTCGGCGATTGGGCCTATCGCAGCAACCTGCTCTCGGCATTGTGCGGGGCCTTGGCGCTCGCGATTCTGTGCGACGCGCTCAAGCGTTGGGGACTGCCCCGCGCGTCGCGTCTGGGAGCCGTGATCCTGCTGGGCTTAACGCCTCTCTGGCGCGAGCAAAGCGCGGTCGCCGAGGCGTTCATACCGCTCGGCCTGGCGGCCTCGGGGTTAATATGGCTTCTCGCGGCGTCGGGAGAGCGGATCTTGTCCCCCGGCCCCGCCGCGGCGCTGGGGCTCGTCTTCGGTCTCGGTCTCGGAGCGCATCAGACCTTGGTGCTCGTCCTGCCGGCTTTGCTTCTCGCCTCGCGCGGCAAGCCCGGGCGTCTTGGGCCGGCGCTGATTTGGGCGGCGGCGGGCGTGGTTCTCGGCTTCGGCCTGCATTTGACTATTCCTCTGCGCGCGGTCGCTTCTCCGCCGGTCGATTGGGGCCACGCGACGACTGCGAGCGCGTTGTGGCGTCTGCTCCTGCGCCGCGACTACGGAACCTTTGCGCTCACCGTCGACGGCGCGCGCTCCTTCGGTCCGGAAGAGTTGTTCGCCCAGTTCATGCGCTGCGCGCGCGCGGTCAACGAGTCTATCGGCGTCGCCGGCGTTCTATTGGCCGCCGCGGGCGTGCTCGGTTGGAGTCGCTGCGGCCTGCGCGAGAAGCCCGGCGTCGCCGGGGCTTGGGTGCTCGCCGCGGGGCCGTTGTTTCTGTGCTTGGGCCGCCCGGGCTTCGACGCGCAGACCTCGGGCGCGCTCCAGCGCTTTTTTCTGCTCCCCCTTCTCGGCGTCCTGCCCTTCGTCGCCGCCGGACTGGCTTTGATCGAGGCCCGCTCCGTCGTCACGGCGGCCGTCATCGCGGGACTCGCCGGATTCGCTTCCTTGCCGGGAGCTCTGGCGGCTTCGCGCCGCGACGATTACCTGTCCTACGATTACGGCCGCGCGATCCTGCGCTCTTTGCCGAGGAATTCCGTGTTCGTGATGGACGGCGGCGACGACACCTTCTATTCGCTCGCCCATCTGACCTTCGCCTCGGGGCTGCGTCGGGATATCGAACTGCGCGACCGCGGCGGCGTCGTTTTCCCCGGCGGCTACGGCCCCGACTTTCGCGCGCTGACGCGCGAGGCCAAAGAGGTGCGCCGCCTCGAGGTTGAGACGCGCTGGTTTAAATCGGGGCGGTTGATCTACTCGACCTTGAACCCCAACCTGCTTCCAGGCGCGGTCCTGGCTCCCGCAGGGCTGACCCGGCGGCCCCTGCCGGCCAAAGCCGCTTTCCCCGAGGGCCCGGCGTTGCGCGAGACGCTGGCGGTGCGCTGGACGCGGGCCGCCGCCGCCGCGCGCTACCGCGACCGCGCGCTGGCGGCCTTCATCCCCTTTTCGCGCGGCGTCGACGCGCTGGCGCGCGGCGACGGCGAGACCGGAGTGCGCTGGCTCGAGGTCGAAGCCGACCTCGCGCCCGACGCGCTGTGGACCGGGCCCGCGGCCTCCTACGCGCTCGGCGTCGAGGGGTTCGGCGCCGTCGCGCGCAAGGACTGGAAGGCCGCTGAGCGAGCCTATAAAGCCGCGAGCGAGATCGAGCCCGCTAAGGCCGAGCCCATGACCAATCTCGGCGTGAGCTTCGAGCGCTCCGGTCGTCTCGCCGAGGCCGAGGC
>JAYTIP010000118.1:0-5675 GCA_043731745.1 Elusimicrobiota bacterium
CACGGCGGGCGTGCGCGCGCGGTCGTAGACCACATAGCCGACGGGCACGGGCATCCAGACCTTGGCGGAGATCTCGTCGCTGCGGCGCAGCAGGCCCGCGACGCGCAGTCCCTTGATCATCGCGGCCTCGAGCGCGTCACGGTCGACGCGCGCGCCGCCGGGCCTTGCGGCCTCGAGGTACAGGGCGGCGTGGCCTTCGGGTGCCAAGTTCGGAGAGAAGTTGCTCGAGTAGCCGACGCGATAGAACGGGAAGGACTTCTCCGGGTAGTAGATCCAATGCTTGTCGACGGGCGCGGGACGGTCGATGCCGAGGTTGAGGTTCCAGACCGTGTTCCAGCGCAGGTTCTTGCGCGCGGCCTTGACCTCGGCGGGCAGAGGGGTCGCCAGATCGAGGAATTGATTGAGCGGCATGGTGTTGATCAGGCGCTGATAGCGGACCTGCCCGAGGCCTTTGACCTCGGCCACCTTCTCGCACAGATCGATCGCGGTCACCGGGCTCTCGGTGCGCACGACGCCGGGCTCCAGGCGATCGGCCAACGCGTCGGGCAAGGTCTGGATACCGCCGCGCACGGGGTAGCGGAAGGTCGCGTTATAGCCGAACAGCGTGTTCTGCTCGGCGAGCGCGCCGTAGACGACCTCCGACGGCGAGGGCTTGGGCACGAAGCGGCCCTGCCACTCGGTCGTGAGCTTGTGCAGCGGCGTGCGCCAGAGCTTCTCGTTGTAGGGGCGCATGAAGCGGCGCGTGATGCCGTCGCCGAAGGTGGCGCGGCTCCAGGAAAGGAAATCCGGGTTCTGCGCGAGCGGGCGCGGCCGGTGCACGGTTTCGAGGAAGCCCGCGACGCACTCGGCCACGGTCGCCGCCGGCAGGCCTTTGGTGTTGGCCTGGAAGGGGTAGCGCGTGTAGGCGCCCTGCGAGTAAATCCAGGCTTTGCGCTCGTGACTCGCGTGGTTGTCTTTGAGTAGATCGAGAATGAAGGCCTTGCCGTAAGCGTCGTGCAGGTGTAGGAGGTGGCCCGTGTAGTCGAAGGTGAACCCGTTGGCGGTCTTGACCGAGCCCGCCGTGCCGCCGACGCGCTCCTTGGCCTCGACGACGAGGCGCGAGCGCACGCCGCGCCCGCCCAGGTGATGCGCGGCCGAGAGTCCGGCCAAGCCGCCGCCGAGAATCAGGGCATCGACGTTCATTTCATCTCGACGAGCGCCATACGGCGCCCGAGCCAGACGACGAGGATGCCGACGAGGACATAAACGATCACGGCGCCTTTGAGGTTGAGCTGGGTGACGAGGAAGGCGCAGAAGCTCAAAAACGCGGCGGCGGCTCCCGCGATCAGCACCACGCGACCGCGCGAGTGGCCCATTTTTTCCAATCGGAGAGCGAAGTGATCCTTGGAGCCGAGGAAGGGCGACTTGCCCTGATTTAAGCGCAGGAGGCTGACGAACAAGGTGTCGAAGGCGGGCACGAACAGGATCAAGAGCGGCGCGAACACGCCCGCGTCGTTGACATCGGAGTAGCGCGTGCCGAGCGAGATGCCGGCGAGCAGGAAGCCGATGAATAAAGCGCCGCAATCGCCCATGAAGATCTTGTGGCGCTTGGACATGTTCCAAGGCAGGAAGCCGATGGCGGCACCGGCGAGCGCGGCCGAAGCGAAGTTGACGTACAGCTCTTCCGTCGGAAGGGAGATCACGAGGAAGGCGAACGCGGCGATCGCCGCTTGGCTCGCGGAGAGACCGTCCATGATGTCGACGATGTTGAAGGCGTTCGTCACGCCCACGATCCACACCGTGGTGACAGCCCACGCCACATAGGCGGGCGTGATGAAGCGGATGCGCAGGCCGAACACGATGAGCAAGAGGGCGGCCAAAATCTGGATGACGAACTTGGGCTTGTAGTCGACGCCGTCGGGGCGCTTGAAGTCGTCGATGAGCCCCAGGACGAACACCAAGGACCCGCCCAAAACGAGCGAGCGCAGATTATAAAGCGTGCCGGTCGGGAAGCTCGTCGTCATGCGCAGCATGAGCATGGTGGCCATGAAGCCAAGATAAATGGCCACGCCGCCGAACACCGGGGTCGGCTCCTTGTGCGTTTTGACCGCGGAGCTCGGCGTGTCGAGCAGGCCGTAGCGCAGGGCGAGCAGGCGCACGAGAGGCGTCACGAAGAAGGACACGCCCGCCGCGCAGACGAAGGACATGAGCAGCAGGGCTTTGTCGTTCACAGGCGCCCCACCACGCAGCCGCGTCCGGCGAAATCGGTTTTGAGCGCGTCCTCGAGACCTTTCCAGTTCTTCGCCCCGGCCGGCGTGAGCGAGCCGAGGCCCGAGCCCAGTCGCGCGGCTTCCTTGGGGACGATGAGCAAGCGCGTAAATCCCTCGGCTCGCAACGAACCGAGCAGGCCCGCGGTGTCGACCGCGTCGTTGGCCCGGCGCACGAAGAGATTGGGCATGTGGACGGTGCTGGGAAGGTGGTTCACGCCGAGGTAGTAGCCGCGCTGCTCCCCCACGACGAGTATTTTATCATTCGGCTCCGCGTTCGTCTTGAGCCAGTCCGCGCAGGAGTAATAGTCGAGCCGGCGCGTGAGGAATTCCTCGCGCGTCTCGAGCGCGAAGGCGGTGCCGCCGGAGCCGAAGGTCGCGTGCACGAACACGAAGAGAAACAGATGCGCGACCGTCATCACTCCGAGCGCGCCCGCGATCACGCCCCGCGACCAGCCCGACAGCTCGTCCCACAATCGCACCAGGCCGCAGGCTCCGAGCAAGGCGAGCAGGGGTACCAGCACGGTCAAGAAGCGCAGGACGACTCCGCTTGAAAACCACGCCGCACCCCACAGGAAGCAGAACAGCAGCAGGCCGCGCAAAGTCTTGTTCTTCGACGCCGCCCAGGCTCCGAGCGGCAGGAGCCACAGGATCACATCCCAGCCCAGATCGCCCAAGACGTCCATGCCGCCGCCGAAGCGCAGCGGGTTGCGCAAAAGCAAAATGGGCAGCGAGATCAGGCTGTGGAAGAAGCCGCCGACATGGCCGTACTCGGTCAGCACGCTGAAGTAGCCCGCCGCAAGCTCGGAGTTCCAGCCCGTGCCCGTGTTCTCGAAGAACTTGTAGAAAAACGGGAAGACCGGATTTCGCACGCAGATCCAGTTCTTGACGAGCCACGGAGAGAAGAGCGCGGTGACGATCGAGGTAAACAGGAAAAGATCGGCCAGGCGCTCCTTGCGGCGATCAAAGGCCCACGCCCACAGAAGACGCAGGCCGAAGGCCGCCGCGCCGATGCCGGCGTAATACTTTGTGCCGAGCGCGAAACCGGTGAACAACGCCGACAGCACGAGCCAGCCGCGCGCCTCCCCGCCATCGGGGGCGAGCTGGCGCCAGCGCTCGAAAGACAGCGCCGCCGCGGTAATCCACAGCATGACGAGCGGCTCGACATAGGTCGTCGAGGACATGAGCAGGACGGCCGAGTGCGTCGCGATGAACAGCGCGGCGATTAAAATCGCGTTCATCGGCGCCTCGCGGCGGCCAAGCGCGAACACCCACCAGATCGCAAGCACGGTCGAGAGCCACATGTACATCTGTGCCAGCAGGTCGCTGCCCAAAAGCAGCGCGAGCGTGAACAGCATTTCCCCGTTCTGCGGGAAGTGCGCGTAAACGATGCCGGGCGGCGCGAACAGACGACCCTCGCGAACATAGGCGGCGGGCAGCGCCAGATGATAGACGAGACTGTCGTATTGGTGCGGGGGCACGAGGCACATCCACAGCGCCGCGAGCAGCGGCAAGGCGACGGCGGCCGCGGCGAGCGGCCGCTCGCGCAGGAGGCTTTGATCGGGCGCCAGAGATTCAAGCGCGGGCTTGAGCTCAGCGAAGCCAGCGAGCCACAGCGCCGCGAGCAAGGCCGAGGCGGCCCAGGGCTTGAACAGACCGCACGCGCCGAGCGCGAAGCCGCCGAGCGAGAGCAGGCCCAGGCCGAGCGTGGCCCCCGCCAATGTTTTCTGCGACTCGCTCATGTCCGACAGACCGAGACGGCCCACCAGAGCGCGCCCGGAGCCGGTGGCGAGAAGGATCGTGAGGACCAACAAGACGAAAGGCACCGCGCCGGGTCGCAGCGCGACGAAAAGAGAGTCGGCGGCGGCGAGCGCGCCGAGCCCGGCCGTCAGCAGCGCGAACGCCGCCGGGACCCGGCTCATTTCGCGGTCTTCGGCTCGAACAAGGCGTACTTCACGACGCCCAGCCGCTGCAGCACATACTGGCCCAGGCACCACAAAGCCGAGAGGCCGTACACGCACGAGCGGCGAAAGTTAATCGACGACGCCTCGGCGAAATAGCGCGCGGCCACGGGCACATCGCCCAGGCGTTGCTTCATATACGCCGCTTGGATCAAGAACTGTTGATCAAACACGAAGTCGTCGGAGTTGTCCTCCCACGGCACGGTCTCCAGGCACTTGCGCGAGTAGGCGCGCAGTCCCGAGTGCCACTCGCCCAGGTTCTGGCCGGTGACGGAGTTCTCGAACATGGTGAGCAGGCGGTTGAAAATGTACTTGTACACCGGCATCCCGCCGTCGAGCGCTTCCCAGCGCGTGCGGATGCGGTTGCCGCACACCATGTCGCAAATGTCGTTGGTGATCAGGCTCGCCATGATGGGCACCAGGCGCGCGTCGTACTGGTAATCGGGGTGGACCATGACCACCACATCCGCGCCTTTCTTAAGCGCCTCGGTGTAGCAGGTCTTCTGGTTGCCGCCGTAGCCCTTATTGGTCTTGTGCTGGATGACCGTCAGGCCCAGCTTATTGGCCAAGGCGACGGTGCCGTCTTTCGAGCAGTCGTCGACGAGAATGACCTCGTCGACCGACCCGGGCGGAATGTCCTTGATGGTCCGCTCGAGTGTTTTTTCCGCGTTGTAGGCGGGCATGACGACGATGACTTTAGGCTTGGCCATGAGAGGGAGATTATAGGAAATGGCCGTCGATCATGCCCTGCTTGATCGAGCGTGCGGTGAGCCCCAAATCCTTGAACAAGGCCCCCCAATCGGCGTCCGGCGCGCTCTGAGTACCGCCCAGGACATTGCTGACCGACAGAAACGGGGTCGCGCGGGCGGCCAACATGGCTAAGGATGCGGGCAAATGGACCTTCAACGGCGCGCGACCGCGGGCGGCGGCTAAGAGATCGATGAGGCCGTCGAGCGTGACCGCTTCGGGTCCGCCCAGGTCGTAGGTTTTTCCGATCGTCTTGGTCTCGTTGAGGCAACCGGCGATCGCGGCACACGCGTCGTCGAGAAACACGGGCCGAAAAGAGGCGGTTCCGTCGCCCAAGACGGGCACGACCGGAGAGCCGACGGCCTTGGCGAGCTTGCCGAACGCGCCGGGATCGTCGGCGCCATACACGAGGCTCGGGCGAATCACCGTCCAGTCCAAGCCTGACTCGCGGACAACATCGTCGCCTTGGGCCTTGGTACGACCATACAAGCCGATGACGGCTAGGCGCGACGCCTGAGTGCCGACGCAGATCACGCGCCTCACACCCCCGGCTTTGCAGGCGTCGACGAGATTCTTGGCGCCGCCGGCGTTGACCGCCTCGCTGTCCCCCTCGTCGCTTTTGCGCGCCGCGAGATGGATCACGGCGGAAACGCCCTTCACCGCGGCACGCAAAGACGCGGCGTCCGTCATGTCGCCCGCGACGATCTCGGTCGACGAAGGC
>JAYTIP010000119.1:0-30071 GCA_043731745.1 Elusimicrobiota bacterium
CTGTTTTTTCTTCTTCTGGCGCCCGGCGCCTCCGCCATGTCCTCGCAAGAGGCCTCGCGCTTAGCGGGCCTCGCGCTTAAATGCGCCGATGCCGAGTTCCCCAATAAGGCCGATCACATCGCCGCGGGTCCCGGGGATCTCGCTCGCCCGCGTGACGCGCACCCCTCGTTTTACGGCTGCTTTGACTGGCATTCGAGCGTGCACGGCCATTGGCTCCTGGTCCGCGCGCTGCGCCAAAACCCGGACCTGCCCGACGCCGCGCGCCTGCGCGCCGTGCTCGAGGCGCACCTATCGACGGCTGCCGTCGGCGGCGAGCTCGCCTATCTCGCGCAGCCGGGACGCAAGACCTTCGAGCGCACCTACGGCTGGGCCTGGCTGCTCAAGCTCGCCGAGGAGCTGCGCGGCTGGAACGATCCCGACGCCCGGCGCTGGTCGAAGAATTTGGAGCCTCTCGCCGCGGGCTTCGTCGCGCGCTACGAGGACTTTCTGCCCAAGCAGACTTATCCCATCCGCGTCGGCACCCATCCCAACACCGCGTTCGCTTTGGGCTTCGGCCTCGACTACGCGCGCGCGACGGGCGACAAGGCGTTCGAGGCGCTGCTTCTCGAGCGCGCTAATTTTTACTTCGCCCACGACAAGGGCTATCCCGCCGCCTGGGAGCCCGGGGGAGAGGATTTTTTCTCACCCGCCTTGCTCGAGGCCGACCTGATGCGCCGCGTCCTGCCCGCCGCCGAGTTCGCGAAGTGGCTCGACGGCTTTCTCCCCGAGCTCGGACGCGGGGGGCCCAAGTCGTTGATCACGCCGGCGATCGTCGCGGACCGTACGGACCCTAAGATCGTTCACCTCGACGGGCTGAACCTCAGCCGCGCGTGGTGCTTGAGAGGGATTTCGTCCGCTTTGCCGGTCGGAGATTCCCGCAAGAAGGCGCTCGAGGAGAGCGCCGCGATGCATCTCGCCGCGTCGCTGCCGCACGTGACGAGCGGCGATTACGCGGGAGAACACTGGCTGGCGAGCTTCGCCCTGTACGCGCTGTCCTACTAGCGCGGCCGCAGGGGCGAGCGCTTGCCGTCCTTCATGGCGAAGTGGCCGCGCAGAGCGCGCGAGGTCGGCGGCTCGACGGGTTTGATGACGGGCACCTTGAGCTCGGCGCCGATGCGGCACACCCCGTCGAAGCGCGGGTCGACCATGACGCGGAAAACCTCGCAGCCCATGTCCATCGCGCGCTCGACGAGATCGCCCACGAGGTCGAGGACCGAGTCGGTCGCGCGAAAGCACCACGGGCAGGAGCGGTGGTCCACCGACAGGTGCCCGCATTTGCCGCACGCGCGCCCCATCTTGGCGTAGCCGTCGCGAATGAGCAAGCGTGAAACGCAGCCCTGCTGGACGGCGGCGGTGACCGCGTCCAGGCCGGTGACGGCTCCGCCCTGTCGGGCCTCATCTAAAAGCCGGTGAACTAAGACGCTCTCGCGCACGCGTCGCGCCTGCCGCTCGTTGTGCAGGACGCGATCGAGCACGGCGTCGATCGGTCGGTCGGGCCCGAGCACGGGCTCGAGGATGACCTCTTTCTGCAGCGCCGGATCGAGGAGGGGGACGAGCGCCGCCTCCAAAGCCGGCGGGGCACCGAGGATGAGACGGTCGAAGCGCCGCTCGCGCGCCAAGGTTCCGGCCCGCGAGGCCACGGCGCCCAGCCCGTCGATGGCGCGGAAGTCGCCCTCCATGGACTCGAGCTCGACGGCCTCGCCCATGTGAAGCTCGATGAAGCGGGCTTTCGTCGGGCTCAGCAGGAGGGCGACGAAGCGGTGGTACTGGCCGCCAAGCGCGGTCAGCGGCCTTAGGTTAAGCTCTTTGCCGATGGTGAGCGCGCTCTTGAAGGGCTGGGGTAGGCCGAACACCTCGAAAAGTCCTCGCTTGGCGCAGGAATAGACGGCGGCCATGCGATGGGGGCCGGGCACGAACTCGCCGCCGACGAAGGCCTCGATGCGATCGAGGTCGCGCGTGAGCAGCTTCATGCGCGGGTCGCGGCGTGCGTCGGCCGCGAGCTGGTGGAGCGTCGAGGGATAGAGCCCGCCCGAGTCCACGGCGAGGTGCAAGGTGACCGCGTCCGCCTCTTTTGAACGAAAAGCCGCGAGGGCTTCGATCCTCGCGGCGCTCAAAAACAATGGTGCTGGTGGCATGGCGGCTGTCCTGCTATGAGGATAGCCTGCGAACCCGTATCCGTCAAGGAAACAGGCGCTTAAGGTTTGCTGAGGCGGCGGCTCGTCGCGTCCCAACCGAGGTAGCGGACGGACCGGCCGTCGTCGTACAGGAATCCGTCTTCAAGGGTCCGGAAGCTCTCCCAGCGAGGTAAAGCCCGCGTCGACTTGAGCACTCCGTCGTCGCCGGCCTCGACGAGCGCCCGGTCCCACAGCAACCAAACCCGTCCGCCGGCGCGGTGCAGCAGCCACGGCAGCGGATCAAGGGACGCGCCCTTCGGCCGCAGGCGACCGTAGCGCAAAGTCGAGACCTTCCCGTCGGTCCCGATGATCCCTAGGGCGTCGCCGGGTTGGTAGGCGTACAAGGTGCCGTCGGGCAGCGCGTAGAAGTCGCCGCGCTCCCGCCGAACTCCCAGGCGCCAGGCCGTCGTCACGGTCCCATCCGCGCGGCACAGCGCCGCCGCCGTTCCGGAGGCGTCCTTGTACGGAATGAAGTAGGCGGGCTTGCCTCCGGCCCAGTGGGGGAAGACCGGACCGGCGTACAACGCCGGGCCCGGGAGTCTCCAGCGCCGCGCGCCCACGCGCAGGCACCGTTTGTCGCAATCCACGACGCCCGCGCCGGCCGCTTTGACTGCGGTCTTGATCGCGTCGTTGAGACTCTTGTCGAACGGAGCCGCGGAGCCCCGGTGAATGAAGTCCTCCGCCGCAGCGTAGCTCGACTGGCTGATGCCGGTTTTGGGATCGACAAGGTACTTGGTCACGACGACGCGCCGGCCGACGACGGCCAGGTTACCCCACTCGTTGCGAGGCGACGGGCGTCCAAGCGTCATGGCTTCGCCCGTCTGGCTCCACAACTCGTCTCGAAGTGGCGTCACGCGATGAGCCCAGAGCCGTCCCGTCGAGTCGCGCAAGGTTCGGAACAGCCAGGCGCCCTCGAAGGGACGGAAAACCAGATCGTATACCCCCGATCTCTCCTCCGGCAGAACGACGCGGACGCCCTCCTTGCCGCCGAGCCAGATGCCGCCGCGCACGCTCATCAGCGCCGCGCTTCGCCCTGCGGCCGCGAGCGCTGCGGGCGTGGGGGAGGAATCCTCGAACCACGACTGGTAGGAAAACACGGGAGCCGGCTCCGCGAAGCGCAGCCGGGCGTCGAGGCCGCTCGCGATCGCTCCCGCCATGAGCCAGGTCGCGAGCGGTCCGGCGAGCAACGCCGCGGCCGGGAAGGCCCACGCGCGGACGCGAGGTGACGGGCGCCGCTCCAGGCGCGCCGCCGCCGGCACCGCGACGAGCTTGACGAGCACGAGGAAGGCCAGCATCGCCGTCTCGTAGCCGGCCAATGACGAGACCCACTCGCCGTGCTCCATTCTCATGCCCAAGCACAGCCCGACACCGAAGCTCTCGATGATCACGAGAGCGGGGCCGAGCAGGCCTCCGGCGACGCCGTGGCCGATCAGATAGGCGAGGACCCAGGACGCGGCCAGTACGTCCGCGATCATCAGAAGGAAAAAATTCGTGACGGGCATGTTTTGCCAGAAGGGACGCCCCCAGCTGAACGCCTTGTCGGGGGCGATGAGGTACGGCGCCAGCGCGTTGCCGAACCACGCGCAAGCCAGAACGAACGCGGCCGTGATCGCGAGGAGAAAGCCCGCCGCCGTCAGCGAGGCGGCCGCGCGCCGCGTCGCTGAGGCGGGTAGCAGCGCCTCTATTCCCGCGTTGCCGGACGATGCCGTGCCGGAGCCGGCCGTCGCGCCGATAAGCGCCGCCGCGAAGGGCAGGCCGACGAAGGCCCAGCCGATGAGGATCGTCGACAGGGCGTTGCCCGCCTCCATGCCTGTCGTCGAGGCGACCAGGCGGGCGACGGGTAAAGTGACGAGGAACGCGGCGACCACGCTCGCGGCCGCCAGCCGGTTTTTGCGGATTTCGAGCGACAGCAGGGGGAAGTTCATCGGAGATCGCCTCCTTTGAGCGACAACAGGTGCGAAAAAGCCTTGTCGAGCGGCAGAGGCTCGACCGTGGGGGAGGACAGCGCTCCGCAGCCGAGCAGGCGCTCGCGCGTGGCGCGGTCGAGCACGGCCCAGGCGCGGACCAAGCCTTCGCCGGGGAGAGGCAGGGCGCCGGGCACGGCAGGGGGAGCGTCGGCCGAGCGTAGGCGGCCGCTGACGACGCAGCCCTCGGCGCGCAACGCGTCGAGCTCGTGAACCGCGACGATCTTGCCGCCCGCCATGACCCACACCTCGTCGAGCAGGCCCGCCATCTCGTCCATCCGGTGGCTGGTCACCAGCACGGTCTTTCCGGCCTCGCCGAGTTCGCTGACGAGACCCGATAAAACCTCTTCGCGCACCAAGGCATCGAGGCCCGAGGTCGGCTCGTCCAGGAGATAGAGCGCGGGGTCGTGCGCGGCGGCGCACACCCAGCCGAGCTTGCCGAGCGTGCCTTTGCTGGCGCCTTCGATCCGCGTCTGCGGGTCGAGTCTCAGGCGCTTGCACAAGGCGGCGGCCCGGTCGGCGCTCCAGTTCTTAAAGAGGCTCGCGCGCAGCTCCAGGACGCCGGCGACGCTCATAAAGGAGTGAAAGCTCGGGCGCTCAGGCACGAAGCCGGCAAGCTGGCGAATCGCGCCGCTGCCGTCGGGGCGTAGCCCCAGAACCTCGATGTCGCCTTCGTCGGCGGCCAAGAGGTCGAGCAGGATCTTGAACAAGGTCGTCTTGCCCTCGCCGTTGCGTCCGAGCAGGCCGATGACCTTCCCTTGCTCCGCCGAGCCGGTCGCGCCGTCGAGCACTCGCTTGGCGCCGAAGGTCCGGGTCACGCCGCTGAAATCGAGAGTCTTCATTTGTCCTCCTTCTCCGCGCGGCGCGTCAGCGCCGCGATGTCGTCCCAGTCGAGCCCGCCGCGCCGGGCCTGGCGCAGGGCCTCGCGTAATCCCTCGCGCACCTCCGCCAGGCCGTCCGAGGCCTTGCGCAGCGCCGCCGCCGCTACGACCGTGCCCTCGCCGCGCTTGGTCTCGAGCACGCCCTCGAGCACGAGCTCGCGGATGGCGCGGGCGACCGTGTTGGGGTTGACCTTGAGGGCCTCGGCGAGCGGGCGGATCGAGGGCGCGGGTTCGCCCGGCTTCAGGTTGCCGCGCGCGATCAAGCCGCGCAGGCCGGACTTGATCTGCTCGTTGAGAGGCGTCGGCGACAGGGGATCGATGCGGAGCATGGTCTATGTGTACTAGTGAACTAGTACAGTAGTATTCTAGCCCCGGTTCGCAATTTTGTCAAGGGGTCGTTGCGCGGCGTCCATGGGAAATCCGAAGCCGGGATGGTATCTTGGCGGCAGCCGCTCTTTCGCGGCGGAGGAACCTATGAAACTCAAACCGACGTGCCTGATGGCCGTCCTCGCGCTGACCTTCGCCGTTTGCGGGGCGCGCGCCGATGAGGAGAACGGGAAGTCCGACGCCTGGATCACCACCAAGGTGAAGGCCGAGCTCGCCACGCACAAGAACGTGAGCGCGTTCAACACCAAGGTCAATACGACGGACGGAGTCGTGACCTTGCGCGGCAAGGTCGGTTCCACGGCGGAGAAGGAGCTCGCGGAGAGCTACGTGAAGGGAGTCGAAGGCGTGCGCTCGGTCGACAATGAGCTCGTCGTCAGCGACAAGCACTCGAACAAGCGCATGCACGACCGCGGCGCGCACCATCGCGGAGCCGACGATCGCGCGGCGGACGGCGATAAGGCGATCGGAGATAAAGCGCTCGACAGCATGAGCGACGGCGGGTTAACCGCGCGGGTGAAGACGGCTCTTCTCGCCAATCCCGGCACGAGCGCGTATCACACGGAAGTCGACTCCAACAACGGCGCGGTGATCATCAGCGGTACCGCGAAGACCGACGCGGAGCGCGACCTGGCGGAGCGGACGGTGCGCGGCGTGAGCGGCGTGAAGTCCGTCGAGAACCGGATCGAAGTGCACTAAGCGGTCGATTTCGGCGCGCGGGTCCTTGAGGGGGGATCCGCGCGCCGTCTATCGTCCGGGCGCGAACGCCGCGAGCCACTTCTCCTTTTGCTTGGGTCCGTCGTGACGCGCGTACGCGGTGCCCGTCTCGAAGGCCGCGGCCCTAAACAGCGTCGAGGCGGGACGCTTCTCGAGCTGCACGATGGCCCCATACGACACGAACATCTGGCCGGTGATCATCGAGAGCAAGCGCGCGCCGTCGTCCATGAAGTTCTCCTCCTCGGGGTGGGGGCCGCCCATGCCGATGCCGACCTGATGGCCCACGCCGTGAATCGAAAACAATGCCGCCGACTCTGCAGGGGTCAACGCGCCCTTTGCCGTCTTTGAAAAGGAAAAGGCGGCCGAGACACCGACCATCGAGAACTTACCCTCTCCCGTAGAGCTGAAGTCCGACAACTCGGGGTTGCCCCCTTCGGGCGTCCAGGCGCGTTCGAGCCACTGCGCGTCCTCCTTGGAGATCAGCCCGTTGGCCGGGGCCAGGAGCAACGCGTTCTTCTTATCGCCGAGGATCACGAGCTTGCCCATGGCGTCGGCGGTCTCCCGCGAGAGCTTTTTTCCCGTGTAGATGACGAAGCGCGTCCCGACGCCGAGAGACTTGAGATCCTTGTCCGCCGCGGCGACGATCGCCTCGAGCCCCGCACGACCGAACTTGGCCTGCGCCTCGGGAAGCGCCCAGGCGATGATTTTGTCGCCCGGCCGCTTCACGCTGACGCCCTCGGACATGATCCAAGGATCGGCGGGCGCCTGCGCCCCCGCCACGCCCGCCAACGCCGCGATCAGCGCGAGTGCTTTCATCGCGTGATTATAAGGGAACGGGGAGAATCGTCAAGGACCCTTGACGAATCCGGTCCGGGGTTTTACGCTTTAGTCATGGACGCCTTGATCTTGCCGCTGGCCGCGACGGTCCTTCTCGTTCCTCTCCTGTATCTCGCCGTGCCCCCGTTGCGAGGGGCCTGGCGGCGGAGAAATGAGCCCAAACGCGCGTTGGTCCCGGCCCCAAAGAAGGCAGCCCTGCTCATGCCGTCCGCGAGCGAGACGGCGCAGGCCGTCGAGCGTTTCCACCGCGTCCTGATGCGCACCGATCTCGCGGATTTTCTCCGCCCCGATTCTTCGCGCGGGGCTTGACGAAAGGGGGTCGCGGGGTTATCCTCCCGTCGACGCGAACATCTCCCGGAGAACCCCGATGACCATCACCCTTTTGGCCGCCGTTCCCGCCGCGATCTTGACCGCGATGTACCTCTACGAGCGCCGCGAGTTGACGCCTCTGCGCGCCCGCGCGGCCCGCTCCACGCGCGACAACGCATTGCGCGGCCGCCGCTAGCGCTGACAGTTCGGGCAGTAAGCGCTGGCGCGCCCGCCGATGCTCTTGCGCGTGCCGATGACGGGCTTGCCGCAGGTCCCGCAGGCCTTGCGCCCGTACACCATCACGCCCATCTGCATGCGCCCCGGGCGTCCGAGCGGATCGAGGAAGGCCTCGTCGTCGAGCGTCGCGCCGCCGGCCTCCACGCCCGTGCTCAAGATATTCCGGCAGGCGACCGCCAGCGCGTCCGACTCCGCCCGTGAGAGCGACTTGCCGGCGCGTCCGGGGCGGACCTTCGCCGCGTGCAGGGCCTCGGTGGCGTAGATGTTTCCCAGGCCCGCGATCAGCTTCTGGTCCATGATCAGCGCTTTGACGGGCGCGGTGCGCTTGCGCAGGATGCGCCACAGGTAATCAGGCGTGAACTCGGGGTCCATCGGCTCGGGACCGAGTTGAGGCAAGGGGCAGCCCACGCGTCCGAAGCGGCGCGAGTCGTGAAAGCGCACGGCCTCGGTGCCGATCCACATTTGGAAGCGCACATGGGGGCTTTCGCCGCCGACCGTGATGCGCCCGGACATCCCCAAGTGAAAGATCACCTCGCCACGGCCTTCGATGACGACGATCAGGTACTTGCCGCGGCGCTTGAAGGCCGCGATCACGCCGCCGGTCAGGATTTTGACGGCGGCGAGCGGCGGGGCGCGGTAGAAGGTGGGCTTGCCGAGCGCGACGGCCGTGATCGTCTGGCCTGCGTAGCGCTCCTGGAGGACGCGGCGGACGGTTTCGACCTCGGGAAGCTCCGGCATCAGCGCCCGCAGGAGCCCTTATTCCAGGGCAGCTTGGCCAATATCAGGGCCATCGTGCAGATGTCGGTCACGGCGGCGAACACGAGGCCGCAGCCCACGAAGAGCGCCAGAAAAAGCCACTTGAAGTTGACCATCAGGCCCAAAGTCGTACCGACGATCACTAAGGAGCCCGCGATGAAGCGCACTTGGCGCTCGAGGGACCAGACGCGGCTCGTGCCGCGGATCACGGGCTTGCCCGCCCCGGCCCAGGCCTCGATGCCGCCGTCGATGACGCGGATGTCCTTGACGCCGAGCGCATGGAGCTTCTCGGCGGCCTTCGCCGCGCGCGCGCCCGAGCGGCACAGCAGAAACACGGGGCGGCCGCGGTCCACGCGGTCGGCCAAGGCGTCGAGGCGGGAGAGGGGCAGGTTCAGGGCGCCTTCGACGCGGAGCGCGTCGATCTCCATGGTCTCGCGCACGTCCACGAGCTGGCCGACGCCCTTCTCCTCGAGCGTACGATGGGCCTCTTCAGGTCCCACGCGGCTGTAGGCGCTCACGGACTAGTACTGAGGAACGGAGGGATCGATCGCTTCCGACCAGGCGTTGATCCCGCCGACCACATTGGTCGCGTCGTAGCCCTTCTCCCTCAGAAACTGAACCGCTTTGGCCGAGCGCCCGCCCATCTTGCAGTGCACGATGATCTTGGCGGACTTGTCGATCTCGCCGAAGCGCTCGGGCAGCTTGCCCAGGGGGATCAAGGTCGAGCCTTCGATCTTGGCGACCTCGTACTCGTGGGGCTCGCGGACATCAAGCAAAACGAACTTTTCCTTCTTGTCGAGCTTGGCTTTGAGATCCTGAACCGAGATTTCGGGGATGGTGGACACGGGCTTCTCCTTTAAACCGCAGAACGCTTCGTAATCGATCGGGGCCTTGATGGTCGGATTTTCCGAGCACACGGGGCAAGAGGGATTTTTCTTCACCTTCAGCGTGCGCCAGCTCTGCTCGAGGGCGTCATACAGCATCAGGCGGCCCGACAGCGAACGCCCGATGCCGAGGATGAGCTTGAGCGTCTCGATGGCCTGCATCGTGCCGATGACGCCGGGTAGCACGCCCAGCACGCCGGCCTCCGAGCAGGACGGCACGAGGCCGGGGGGCGGGGGCTCCGGGTATAAACAGCGGTAGCAGGGGCCGTCTTTCAATCCGAACACGGCGAGCTGGCCTTCGAAGCGGAAGATCGAGCCGTAGGCGTTGGGCTTGCCGGTGAGCACGCAGGCGTCATTGACGAGGTAGCGCGTCGCGAAATTGTCGGTGCCGTCGGCGATCACATCGTATTTCTTGAACAGCTCCACGGCATTGGCGGAGGTCAACCTCATTTCGTGCAATTCGACGCTGACGAAAGGATTCAGTCCCTTAATCCGTTTCTCGGCGGACTTGAGCTTCGAGGTCCCGACCGAGGCCGTATCATGAATGATCTGCCGTTGGAGATTCGACTCGTCGACTTTATCGAAGTCCACGATGCCGATGCGCCCCACGCCGGCCGCGGCCAGGTACAGGGCCAAGGGCGAGCCCAGCCCGCCCGCGCCGACGCACAGCACCGACGCGTTCTTGAGCTTCTTCTGCCCTTCGGGGCCGACCTCGGGCATGATCAGGTGGCGGTCGTAGCGTGCCAGCTCGGCTTTCGTCAGCTCGAGCTCGGCGACGGTCGAGCCGCCCGCGATCGCGGGGACGATCAAGATCGTGTCGCCGTCTTTGACCGGCGTCGCGAGGCCTTGTTTGTCGCGGGCGTCGTCCTCGTTGACATAGACGTTGACGAAGGAGCGAAGCTTGCCGTCGGGGGTCATCAGCTGCTGCTTGAGGCGATCGTGCTGCTTGAAAAGCTGCTCGAGCGCCTCGCCGGCGGTCTTGGCGTCGACGGTGATCTTCTCCTGCTTGTCCGCGAAAGCCCGCAGGGCCGTCGGCAATCTGATCTCAATGCTCATAATTTAGCCTTCCAGAACGATCTCTTCTTCGATAAACGAACGGCCATCTTCCGTTCTCTGCCAGGACCGGGAGTCCACGACCTTGCCATCCTTCACTTGAAGAATCCAATAACTGCAACATGGCATCGCCATCGTCAAATCAAACGGCGAGGGCCACGCCGGCACCGTGGGATGCGAGTGGAAGAACCCGATCACGCCCCGCCCGCTTCCCGACAGCTCCATTTCGACGCGCGCCATCGTCTTCGGATCGATCAGGTACTTGTTCGTCTTCGCCGAGGCGTCCCAGCCGTTGGGCAGGGGCCGCGCCTCGTCGATTTGCAGCGCGCGCCCCATCGCGTCGAAATTATCGGGGATCTTCCCGATGAGCAGGCCGCAGCCTTCCTCGGGGAAGGCCTTCTCCGCCGTCTTCACCGCGATCTCCTCGACCGCGCGGTTGAGGGTCAGGCTCACGGCGTCCAGAACCTCTCGCCGAGGTAACGCTCGCCCGAGTCGCAGAACACGGTGGCGATCACGGCTTCGCGGCCCTGCGCCACGAGATCCTTGCCCAGCCGCAACGCGGCGGCGAGGTTGGCTCCGCCCGAGGGCCCGAGCAGGATTCCGGCTCTCTTTCCGAGGACGCGCGCCGCGTCCTGCGCCTCCTCGGTGGCGATCTCGATGCGGCTGTCGGCCACCGTGTCGTCGTAGATCTTGGGGATGATCGAGGTTTCCATGTGCTTGAGGCCCTCGAGCCCGTGCATGGGACCGTCCGGCTCCATGGAGATCAAGCGGATATTTTTGTTCAGTTCGCGCAGGCGGCGTCCGGCGCCCACGAAGGTGCCGCTTGTTCCTAAGCCAGCCACGAAGTGGCTGACCTTGCCGTTGGTTTGCGCGAAAATCTCGGGCCCGGTGGTCTCGTAGTGCGCGCGCCAGGTCATCGGGTTGGAGTACTGGTCGGCGTACCAGTAGCGCTCGGGCTCGGCTTTGAGCATGAGGCGGACCTCGCGGATCGAGCCGTCTGAGCCTTCGAGCGGATCGGTGAACAGAAGCTCGACGCCGTACGCCTGCAGAATCGCGCGCCGGTGCTTTGAAATCGAACCGGGCACCGCGAGAGCGACCTTCACGCCCAGTCGCGCTCCCAGCCACGCGTAGGCGATGCCGGTGTTGCCGGAGGAGGAATCGAGCAGGATCTTGCCGTCGAGCTTGCCCGTCTCGAGCGCGTCCTTGATGATGAAGTAGCCGGCGCGGTCCTTGACCGAGCCCCCGGGGTTGGCCCACTCGGCTTTGGCCATAATCTTGACCTTGTCGCCGAGCTCCGGAAATGCGAAGGAGACGTCGAGCAGCGGCGTGTTTCCGACCTTAATTCCGTCGAAACCGCGGGAGGCCAAAGCGGGCATGATCCAGTCTAACATACCTGACTATTTCGGTCAAGTATCGACAATGCAACAATTAGGGGTCTGACCCCTTCGTGTTGCGTCGACTCGCTCCGGAGCCAGTGATTATCAGTAGTTACTACTGATAATCACTGTTTCCTGGAAACAGTTCCGTGAAAAAGAAGCGGCCCCCGGTTTCCCGGGGGCCGTGGCGCAACAACTAGGGGTCTGACCCCTAGTCGTACGCGAGAGCTAAAACTCTTCGCTGAAGGCGACCGCGCCCGTCACGCCGGTCTGGTAGGCGGACACGCGGCGCTCGAAGAAGTTGGCGAGCTCTTGCACGTCCTGCAGTTCCATGAAATTAAACGGATTTTTGGAACCGTAGACGGGCTTGATCCCCAAATTCGCCAAGCGCTGATCGGCGACACACTGTAAATACTGGCGCATGCCGTTGGCCGAGAGGCCCGCGATTCCGCCGCCGGCGGCGCCGCCGCCCAGGAGATCCTCGGCGAAGCCCATTTCGCACTCGATGGCTTCCTTCATCATGACGATGACGTCCTGCTCCATCTTGGGCGTGAACAAAGTCGGGTCCTCGGCGCGGGCGGTCTTGATGATTTCCATCGCGGCGGCGATGTGCATCGACTCGTCGCGGAACACCCAATTGGTGCCGCCGGCCAATCCGTTCAGCAAGCCTTTAGAACGGAGAAAATAAACATAAGCAAAGGCCGCGAAGAAGAATAAACCTTCAACACATGACGCGAAGCAGATCAGGTTCATCAGGAACTGGCGCTTCTGATCCTGCGTCTCGGTGCGGTCGATGTTGTTGATCGAGGCGATCCACTTGTTCATGAAGTCGCCCTTGCGCTTGATCGAGGGGATGTTCTCGATGGCGGAAAAGGCGAGCTCGCGCTCCTTGTGGTCGGGAATGTAGGTGTCGAGAAGCGTGAGATAAAACTCGACGTGCACGGCCTCCTCGAAGAGCTGGCGCGAGAGGTACATGCGCGCCTCGGGGGAGTTCACATGCTTGTAGAGGTTGAGGACCAGGTTGTTGCTCACGATCGAGTCGCCGGTCGCGAAGAACGCGACGAGGCGATGGATGAGATGGCGCTCGGCGGGGGAAAGCTTCGCCTTTAAATCAGACACATCGTGGGAGAAGTCGACTTCCTCGACGGTCCAGGTGTTCTTGATCGCGGCCTTGTACATCTCGAAGAACACGGGATACTTCATCGGGCGGAGCGTGAGGTTGAAGCCGGGGTTGAGAATCATGGTCGATCTCCTGAGAAAGGGGGGTATCTAATCTTACACCAAAAATCGAGGGTCGGGGAGGATCCTCTCGGATACCCTCCCCGACCCCCACGGGTTAATTTACTGGCAGGCTTCGCAGCTTTCCGGGTTCTCCAGAGAGCACGCGACGGCGGCCGCGTCCGAGACGGCGGCGACGGGAACCGGCTCGGCCTTGGCGGCCGGGGCGGCGATCGTCGTCTTCGCGATCTTCGTCGCGGGGCGCGAGCGCAGGTAGTACGAGGTCTTGAGCCCCTTCTTCCACGCGTACATGTACATGGAGGAGAGCTTGCCGATGTTCGGGCTTTCCATAAACAGATTTAACGACTGGGACTGATCGATGAAGGCGCCGCGATCCGCCGCCATGTCGATCAAAGAGCGCTGCGGGACTTCCCACACCGTGCGGTAGGTCGCGCGGATGTGCTCCGGGATCTCGGCGATGTCCTGAATCGAGCCCTCGGCCATCATGATGCGCGCGCGCATCTCTTCGTTCCAGAGCCCGAGCTTCTTGAGCTCCAGGCACAGGTACTTGTTGACCTGGAGGAACTCGCCGGACAGAGTCTCGCGCTTGAACAGGTTCGAGATCTGCGGCTCGGTGGCCTCGTAAGAGCCGACGATCGAGGCGATCGTCGCGGTCGGCGCGATCGCGAGCAGGAGCGAGTTGCGCAGGCCCTTCTTGACCATCTCCGCACGCAGCTTTTCCCAGCGCGTCATGTCCGCCGGGGTCACGCCCCACAGCTCGAACTGGAACACGCCCTTCGCGGCCTTCGTCTCGGGGAAGGCCGCGTGCGGGCCCTTCACCGCGGCGAGCTCGACGGACGCCGAGAGCGCGTGGAAGTAGATTTCTTCCGAGATTTTCTTCGACAACTCCTTCGCCTCGTTCGAGTCGAACGGGTAGCCGAGCTGGAAGAACGCGTCCTGCACGCCCATCACGCCCAGACCGACCGGGCGCCACTTGGAGTTGCTGGTCTTCGCCGCTCCCGTGGGGTAGAAGTTGATGTCGATGACGCGGTCGAGATACTTGACCGCCGTGCGCACGTTCGCCGCAAGCTTGACGAAGTCGAAGCGGCCGTCCTCGACGTACTTCGACAGGTTGATCGAGCCCAAGTTGCAGACCGCGGTCTCGCCCTGGCTCGTCACCTCGATGATCTCGGTGCAGAGGTTCGAGGAGTGCACGACGTTGGCGGGCGAGCCGGTCTGGTTCGCCTTGATGTTGCTGGCGTCCTTCCAGTTCATCCAGCCGTTGCCGGTCTCGGCCAAGGTCTTCATCATGCGCGCGTACAGCTCGCGCGCCTTGACCTGGCGGACGAAGAGCTTCTTTTCCTCGCCCTCGAGGTAGGCCTCTTCGAAGGCCTTGCCGTAGAGGTCGGTGAGCTGGGGCATGCTCTTCGGGTCGAAGAGGGACCACACGCCGTCCTCCTCCGCGCGCTTCATGAACAAGTCGGGAATCCAGTGCGCGAGGTGCAGGTTGTGGGCGCGGCGCGCCGGATCGCCGGTGTTGTCGCGCAGTTCGAGGAACTCCTCGATGTCCGCGTGCCAGGTTTCGAGGTAGACGGCGCAGGCGCCCTTGCGCTTGCCGCCCTGGTTGACGGCGATGACGGAGGAATCGAGCGTCTTCAGCCACGGCACGATGCCGTTGCTCTGGCCGTTCGTCGAGCGGATCAAGGACCCGCGCGCGCGAACGCGCGAGTACGACACGCCGATGCCGCCGGAGAACTTCGACAGGAGGGCGATGTCGGTGTAGCGGTTGTAGATCGCCTCGAGGTCGTCCACGGGGCTGTCGAGCAGGTAGCACGAGGACATCTGGGGGTGCTTGGTCGCCGAGTTGAACAGCGTGGGAGAGCTCGGCATGTGCTCGAAGCGCGAGATCAGGTTGTAGAACTCGACGGCTTCCTGCACGGTGTCGGCGAGGCCGCAGGCCACGCGCATGAAGAAGTACTGGGGGGCCTCGAAGACCTCGCGGGTCTCGGGATTCTTCAGGAGGTAGCGGTCGTAGACGGTGCGCAGGCCGAAGTACTCGAAGAGCTCGTTGCGCTGGTTCTCGATCGCGTCGTTGAGCTTGCGCGAGTTGGCCTGCACGAACTGGCCGACCTTCTCGGAGATGATGCCATGACGCACGCCGGCGGAGATGGACTGGGAGAACGAGTGGATGTCCTGGTTCTCGACCTCTTTGAGGATGTAGGTGGAGAGCAGGCGCGCGGCGAGGCGCGAATACTCAGGCTCCTCGGCGATGAGGAGCGCGGAAGTCTGGATCGAAAGATTGTCGAGTTCCTTCGTGGTGGCGCCGTCGTACAGGCCGCCGATGGTCTTGGTGGCGATCTTCAGACCGTCGATGTTTTCGAGACCCTGGCCCGCGCGGGCGACGGCGCGGACGATCTTGTTGACGTCGACGGGCTCGAGGGAGCCGTCGCGCTTGCGAACCTGCATCGTGGTCGCATTCGCGTCCTCGTTGTTGTTCCCGACCGGAGTGACAGGCGTCGTGGCTGCCGTGTTCATCCTTTTCTCCATGACATTTTGTAGCGTTCTTTTGCTCGGATCCGCAGCGCGGCCCGCGCGCGTTTTCGAGCAGGGCAGTAGAATAACCGATGGATATATTTTTGTAAAGACCCAGATAGACACAGAGGACTGATGAGGTGCTACCAGTGTTGTTGAGTGCTGTCTTCTACATCGCGATTTTATTTTCCTCGTCGTGCGGCCCGGCGGCGAAGCCGGCGAAGGCTCTTCCCGATTTTTCTTTGACGGCGGTGACGATCGACGGCACCTCGCCGTTCGAACTGCGCACTCTGCGCGGCCGCGTCTGGATCGCCGATTTCGTGTACACGCGCTGCGCGGGGCCGTGCCCGATGCTCACCGCGAACATGGCGGGGCTGCAAAAGCGCCTGCCGAAATCGGTCGGCCTGCTGTCCTTCACGGTCGATCCCGATCATGATTCGCCCGAGGTGCTCACCCTCTACGCGCGGCAGTTCAAAGCCGATCCGCAACGCTGGTTTTTCCTGACGGGCGAGAAGTCCGAGCTCGTGCGGGTCATCCGAGACGGTTTCCTGCTGCCCGTCGTCGAGAGCGCGACGGCGCAGCCGGGCCAAAACGTGGCGCACTCGTCGAAGTTCGTGCTGATCGATTCGAAGGCGCGCCTCATTGGCTGGTACGACGGCGACGACGAGGCGTCCTTGGCGAAGCTCGAGGCGGACGCGAAGAAATTGTGATCTAGGCGCGGCGGCGGCCGGCTCGTTTAATACTTATGGTGGCAATAGCCGATAGCATCGAAAGAGATGCTGGGTTCGACCATCGCGTTCCCGGTGGCCTTATCGATCCACTGAGTGGTGTGAATCGCGGCGCCCCCGGAACCGATGAATTTCTTGTCGTCGTAAAAATCCCTGTTGCTGCCCTCCGCCCAATTGCCCAGGTGCGCTTTGTCTCCCCCAAAAAGGCCGTATTTTGAAACGGCTTCATCGCAGCTCACAACCCACGGCCCGACGAACACGTACTTCCAACGAGCGAACGCCGTTTCGGAGTCTGGGAAGCCCGGTCCAAATGAATTGACGAACTCGTTTGACATCGGTTTCTTCGCCCGTGCAAATTGGTCCTTTAAATATTGAACGCGCTTCTCCTTTGGCTGGCATATGGAGAACTTGGGATTCGTCGGGCACGCTTTCTTGGCTTGCTCATCCAGGGACTTCTCGTATCTTTCCTCGGCGGTCTCCTTCGTGCTCTCCTTCGCCGAGCTCGAGCCCGGCCCACGCTTCTTACTCGCGGCGCTCGTTAGCGGGTCGGCGCTTGGTCTATTGTTGCCCCCGCCGGAGTTTTGCCGGACCTGCCCGTCGCCGGTGATCGGGGGCGGCGCGTCTTGATTGGCGGAGAATTCCATGATTCCGGGGTGGACGACTCGGATAACGCGAGGGCCGTGGTCCACGGCCGGCGCATCCGCCGGCACGGACGCCTCCGCCTGCCCGTTCGCCGTATGGGTCTCGTAGTGTTTCCCTTGCTGAGCGAACGAGCGGAGGGAGCACAGCATGAGAACTGCGGAGGCTCGTGACAAAGTCGAGATGTCCCAGCTTTGGCTCCTGACATTCATAGCTGCTCCGTGGCCGCTTCGGGCTGACTTGCTGCTAGTATAAAGCCTTTCCGGAGATAATCAAGGCGGCGGCCATTAGGCTTGGGCGAATTCTCGGCTAAGCGCGGCGGCGGCCGGCTTTATATAGGAAGGTCGCGAGCACCGCGATGAGCACGGCCAGGACGGCTTGGAAGGTCAGGAAGCAGGCGACCTTGAGGACGGCGAATTCGGGGGAGACGAAGCGCACGAGCCAGCCCGAGGCCTCGCCGATGAAGGACGAGCCGAAGCCGAGGCCGATGATCCACTTCTTGGTCCGGTCTTCCCACGGGGCGAAGATCGCGAGGTGGGTCAGCAAAAGCACCATCACGCCCATCGTCGCGAGGTGCGCGTGGCTGACCTCGAGCAAGGACGCCGCGCTGCGCGGCTGGGAGTACTCCTCGGCCGAGCCCAGGTAATAGGCCTGCACGGAGGACGGCGCGAGCGACATGCGCTGAAAATACATCGCGCCGTTGGTGACCCAGAGCCCGGCCGCGAAGAGCAAGGTCCAGGACAAGGTCATCCGCATCAGCGGATTGTTCTGGAAGCCGCCCGTCTGCATGTATTTCACGGCGCTAGTCTATCACTTCGCGGGTTTGGCGTTCAGCGCCTGATGAACGGCCAGCGCGCGGCGCACGCCGCGAGACACCGCCTCGGCCGTCAAGGTGGCGCCCGCGATGTTGCGCAGGCCGCGGCGCAAAGTCAGCTCGTCGCCGAGCGGCTTGAGCGCGAACTGATCGAGCCAGCGCTTGGGCGCGAGGTAGTCCGGTGGCTCGGCGAAGGAGAGGATCTCCACGAAGCGCACCTTCGCGTCGGCGCCGACGACCACCATGATCGTCTCGTTCATCGTCCGCACCGGATGGGATTCGAAGTAGGCCGTCGTCGAGCCGGACACATAATAGGTCCACATCGGCGACTCGAGCTTGGATTGGGCCGCTTGTTCGACGGCGAGGGTCTGTTCCTTCGAGAGAAACGCCGTGCGGCGCTCGGCCTGCGCGCCGCCGAACGCCATGGCCAGCGCGTCCCTTTGCGAGACGAGAACGCGCGCCTCGGACGGGACGACTTCCAATATCGGGGCGGCCTGGACGAGGGCGGCGGCTAGAAGATGTACGCGAGACCGAGGTTCCACTGGTTGACTCCCGTGCGCGCCTGATTGCGCTTCCACTGCTGGTCGAGCTTGACCGCGATCTGCGGGATCGGCTTGTAGGTCGCGCCGAGGGTGTACTCGACGCGGCTGTTCGCCGGGTCCTTCGAGTACGCCGCGGGCGTCTTCGCCTGGGTGTCGTAGCGCTCGTAGCGGAAGAACGGCGAGAGCGATTGACCCTTCGCGTTCTTAAGGAGCGTCAGCAGGTCGTAAGAGGCCTCGGCGTAGCCGCCGAACATCCGGCTGCCGATCGAATTTTTAGCCGCGTCTGTGTTTCCCTGTGCGACATTGAGGGTGTCGGCGTTGCCGATCCGGCCCTCGACGTACAGCGCCTTGACCGACGCGCCGCGCCACTCGGCCGTCGCGTGCGTCTCCCAGAGGGTCACCGGCACGGACTGGACGGTGCGGCCCTGGTCGGCCTCGCCGACATAGAGGCCCACGCCGGCCTTGACGCCGGCGACGGGCACCACATCGACGCGGCTGGCCCACGCCAAGTCCTCGATGGGCGTGTTCGAGCCTTCGGTGCGGCCTTCGCGGATGCCGGTCGCGGCGGTAAAGCCGTCCGTTTTCGGCTCGGCGTTGGCGACGGCGGTCAGGCCGCCCACGATATACGAGCGGTAGGACACCGGCCCGATCTCGCCGAACACGCCGGCGCCGTTCTCATGCCAGGTCGACGGGATGAGGTTCGTTTCGACCGAGGGGCGGTTGACGCCGTGGAAGACGGTCGGCTCGTGGACCTCGTTGACGAGGCCAAGGGGAACGATGATGTGTCCCGCGCGGATGCCGATCTCGTCGCGCAGCCGGAAGTCGATATACGCCTGCTCCATCTCGACCTCGCCGCGCTTCTCGTCGCCGGCTCCCGAGCTCGCGTGCTCGAATTCCAGCTCGGAGTTGAAGAGGATCCAGTCGTTGAACTTGTAGCCGAAGTACAGCACGGCGCGCCGCAGGTCCAGCTGCTTCTTCTGGTTCGACGAATCGCCCTTCTGGTTGCGCTTGGAGGGCGCGGTCAGGTTGAATTCGCCATAACCGCCGATCGAGATCTTATTGGGCTTGGCGCCGTAGACCTTCGAGGAGGACGCGGCGAAGCCGGATTGGATTTTTTCCGCGGGGGACTCGGTCGATTCGCCCAATTTCAGCTTCTCGATCTCCTGAGTCAGGATGTCGACCTTGCGCTCGAGCTCTCCGAGCTTGGCCGAGTCCTGAGCGAAGGCGGGGGATATTAAGGTAACGAGCGTGAGCGTAGCGAACGCGAGCGCGAGTGCGGGTGCGGGTGCGGCTTTCATGAACGGCCTCCTTGCACGGCATGATCGAAGAACGAGCGCCCCCGGAAGGACTTGGGATTGCTTCCGAGGACATAAAGGGGGGTGGACCAGGCGTCGGCCTCGGTCGCGGTCGGGCAGACGGCGGCGGCCGAGCCCGGGCGGCGCACGGCCTTGCCGTCGAAAGGGGAGCGGATGTGGCCGGGCCGCTCACTGTCGCCGGACACGGCGACGGACTCGTCGCGCAGAAGCAAGGGCGCGGGCGCTCCCGGGACCGTGACGAGCCAGCCGTCCGCGCCTTCAGGAGCCCCGACCGCCAGGACCTGACCGCCGAAGTTCAGCAAGGCGGCGCCGGCGCCCTCTTCCTTAAGAACCCGGGCCGCCTGGTCGAGCGCCCAGCCTTTGCCGAAGCCGCCGAAGTCGAGCCGGGCGCCGGCGGGCAAGGCGATCTCGCGGAGGCGGGCGTCGAGGACGATGTCTCGCCAGCCGAGCGTGGGCTCGAAAAGCCCTTCGGTCAGTTCGGCGTAGCGCAGCGCGGAGGCGACGGCCACGAAAAGTTCGGCCGACACGCGCGTGGGGCCGAGTCCCGCGCGCGCGTTGAGCGCGCACAGTTCGCTCTCTTCTTTGTAGAGGCTCAGGATGCGGTCCCAGCGTTCGATCTCCTCGAACGCCGCGGTGATCGAGGAAAACGCCGCGCCGGGCGCTTCGATGGAGCACAAGGTTCCCATCACCCAGCGCACGCGTTCCGGCGTCTTCTTATTGAGATTGTATTTCAACAAGGAAAAGATAACACAAGTCCTTATTGAAATGCAACATCAATAAGGATTGAGGCAAAAAAGAGGGCCCGCCTTTCGGCGGGCCCTCGGTCTCCAGGCGAGGCTTACTTCGCTTCGAGCTTCGCGATGATCTTCTCGAACGCCTCGACGGGGTAAGCGCCGCGCAGGGGGACGCCGTTGATCAGGTAGGCGGGCGTGCCCTCGATGCCGAAGCCCTTGGCTTCCACCATGTCGGCTTCGATCTTCTTGGCGACGGCCTCGCTCTTCGCGTCCTTGGCGGCCTTCGCCGCGTCGAGGCCGAGGTCCTTCGTCACGGCCTTGAAGTAGTCCTCGCCGAGCTTGCTCTGGTTCTCGAACATCATGTCGTGGAACGCCCACGCCTTCTCCGGGCTCTGAAGCGCGAGCGCCTCGAACCACTGCGCCGCGGGCATCGCCAGCGGGTGGAAGTTGAGGGGGAAGTTCTTGAAGACGACGCGCAGCTTGTCGCCGTGGAGCTTGCGCAGCTGCTCGAGGTTCTTGTAGCCGGCGCTGCAGTAGGGGCACTGGAAGTCGGAGTACTCGACGATCGTGATCGGCGCGTCCTTAGGGCCGCGCTGACGCGAGGCGTCGGTGATCGCGGGCTTCAGCGGGTTCTTGATGGCGTTCTCGCGCTCGGTCTCCTCGCGCTTGGCCTCCTCGATCTGCTTCTTCTTCTGGAACTCCTGCTGGGACTCGACGATGATTTCGAAGAACTTGGCTTTGTCGGCCTTTTTCAGGGCGGCGAGCACGAGGTCGGGGTTCGCCTCGAGGGCCTTCTTGAGGTCGTCGCGGGAGATGGCGGCCGAGGCGGGGACGGCGAGTATCGCGGCGAGCAGCAAGGACGCGGCGTTTGAAAGGGTCATGAAGGTCTCCTGTTTGAGCCCGGCCAGAATATCATTTTCTTTCGCTCGGACATAAGCCGCCCCCCGCCCGTTTAGGGGCGAGGGGCGGTTGTTCAGTTGACGGCTTAGCAGCCGCAGGGAGTCTTGGGACCCATGGTATTAGTCCTCCTTTAGACGACTTTATACTGCACCAAAAGCTGTTTGGCGACCTTGCCGACCCGGCCGAACACCTTCGCGTCGCGGCGGGACCGGGCCAGCATCATCGCTCCTTCATAGAGCGCCACGATGGACTCGGCCGTGGCTTGCGCGTCCAGCTCCTTCCTGAAATATCCTTTCGACTTGCAGCGTTCGAGGCAGGCCGACAGCCCCGCGGCCCACTCGTCGAAGAAGCCGGCGACCTTCAGCCGGAATGTCTCGTCCAAATCGCTCATCTCGAGGGCGATGTTGCCCACGAAGCAACCCGCCTTGCAGCCGTTGCCGTTGAAGACCTGCTCGGCCGCCGTGAACATCTCCTCGACCGCGTCCTCGGGCGAGGCCTGCGCGCACACCGGCTCGACTTTTCGGGACTGGAACTCCTTGATCTTGTAGTCCAGAACCGCCAGCGCCAGCTCCGACTTCGACCCGTAGTGATGGATCAAATTGCCCTTGGTCATGCCGCACGCCTCGGCGATCTCGTCCAGGCAAGCGTGGTTATAGCCCTTGAGATGGATGACATGCTCCGCCTGTTGGAGGATGCGTTCGCGGACGGCGACATCGGGTTTGCGTGCCATATTGATTGACTGACCGTACAGTCAATTAATTATACAGGGTTCTCTCGGCTCTGTCAAGCGGCAATCGTGTAACAAACACGGGACGCGGCCCGCCAAAGGGAATTGACGGGGGCTTGAGCGCCCTTTGCCCGGGAGTTGCGAGTGCGGCGCTACACTGGACTCATGCGATGAGCGAAGCCGGGGGTTCTATTTGGCCGGCGCGGAGGCACGGATGAAAGATCGACAGAAGTCGAGGCAGGAGATCGAGGACGACGCGCGAGTCGACGAGGCGCTGGCCGAGTCTTTTCCGGCGAGCGACGCCCCGTCCTACAACCGCGGCGTTGAGGATCGTTCCGACCGGCCGCAGGGATTCATGCGGCCGGACGAGCTGAAGTGGACCGCGATGGGAGGAGCTAAACCGATGAAACAGGAAGAAGAGTCGTCGTCGTCGTTCGCGTATCTGTTCGGGGGCATCGTGATCGGCGCCGTGTGCGGGTTGCTGTTCGCTCCTAAGAAAGGGAGCGAATTGATCGAGGACATCAATGAGTGGGGACACGACACGAAGGAGCGGGGTCAGGAGATGTATTCCAAGGTCAAGGAGTACATTCCGCACCGCGTCAAGCGCACGGTGAGCGACGGCGTCACCGCGGCGCGTCAGGCCGGTGGTCGCGCGTACGACCGAATCAAGGACAAGACCGAAGATCACGAGTCTTAGGACTCGTGGCGGAGGGCGGCGGTCGAGTGTAGGCCGCCGCCCGAGCGGGGCACGACGCCGATTCCGGCTTTGACCCCGGAGAGGTCGTAAACCCCGCCGGGTCCGAAGCCGACCCCGCGCGTGGGGTTCTCAGCGAGCCACAGAGGCGTATCGAGGTCGACGAACTCAACTCCGCCCAATCCGGCCGCCAGGTGCGCGGCGGCACCCATCGCAAGCGGCGTCTCCACCATCCCGCCCACCATGACCTTGAGGCCGCTGGCGCGCGCGATCAGGCCGCAGTCCCACGCCTCGAGCACGCCCATCTTCATGAGCTTGAGGTTAAGCACCTGAGCCGCGCCCGTCCGCGCCAGCTTGAGGGCGTCCGCGCGGCCTCGCAGGGACTCGTCGGCCGCGACGGGTATGCCGCTCTTCTTGTGAAACGCGATCAAGCCCTTGAGGTCGTCGGCCTCCGCCGGCTGCTCGAACATGACGGGGCGAATGCCGCGCTTTTTGAGGAGCCTGACTAATTCCAGGGAATGCGACGGGCCGTATCCCTGGTTCGCGTCGAGCGTGAGCGCGGCGGAGCGGTGAACCTCGGCGACCGCGGCGACGCGCGCGGCGTCCTCCTCGGGAGGATAACCGACCTTGATCTTGATGACGCTCACGCCGAGCTTGCGGATGCGGCGCGCGGCGGCGCGGGCCGCTTCGGCGCTGCCGAGCGTGACGGTGACATCGGAGACGACGCGGTCGGTCGCGCCGCCGAATAAGGTCCGTAGGGGGATTTTCGCGCGTCGCGTCCAGGCGTCGAGCAGCGCCACCCCGAGCGCGGCCCGGGCGGCGCCGCCATGGTGGGGGAGAGCTTCCTCGACTTCCTCGAGGCGCGTGCGCCAGGCCGACGCATCGCGCCCGAGCCAACGCTTGCCGACCTGCTTGATCTGTTTGAGAGACATCTGCGCGGTCTCGCCGTTGAAGGCGGGAAAGGGCGACGCCTCACCGTGGCCGACGGAGCCGTCGCGCAAGCGCACGGTCGTGAACACGGTCTCGAGCTCGGAGGAGGAGCCGCCGGCGATGGCGAAGGGCTCGTTCATCGCGACGCGAAGGGGGCGGGTTTCAACCGCGACGATTTCGGCCCCCGAGCGTTTCATCGCAAGGTCGTCACGACGCACGCGTCGGAAAAGGAAAAGCCGTGAACCGCCGCCCCGTTGCGCTCGGGTATTAGGAACAGCTCGTGCGGCGTGAAAACGGAGTCGCGCGTGAGGTCGTAGAGGCGAGGGGAATCGACCACGATGAAGCTTCGGCCGTCGTCGTCGAACTGGATGTCGCGGCCCTTGTTGCCCTCGTGGAGCCACAGATCGTCCTGCTTGACGAAGAATTTTGTCTTGCCTTTCTCCGAGGGGGACAGCACGGCGAGCGCCTGGGCCGCGTGATAAACGACGCGCAGGAAGCCCGACTGCGTCTTATTGTCCTGCATCATGCGCAGGCCGTCGGGCTCGATGTCCCAGCGACCGTGCGTGGCGATCTCGGAGTCTCGCGATTCGACGATCAGGGTGTTCTTGAAGGTCGTCTCCTTGTCGAGCGAGAGCGGCTTCTTGACGCCCGGCCGCGCGCCGAGCGCGATCTCCGGGGTCACCTGGCCGCAGTCGCGGCGGGGCGGGTCCTTGATCTCGGTGGGGGCGGGCAGGGCCTCGGGCCCGATGATCTCCGCCAGGGCGGCGCGAATTTCCCTTTCGAACTCCTCGTAGCCCCCTTCGCCGAGGCGGTCGAAGACGATGCGCCCGCGCCGGTCCACGAGGTAGAGCGCCGGCCAGCCTTCGTTGGCGTAGGCCTTCCAGATGCGGCGATCGGTGTCCAGGATGACCGGATAGTCGACCCCGTATCGCTTGAGCAGGTTTTTCGCCCACACCGGCTCGCGGTGGAAGTTGAGGTCGGGCGTCAGGACCCCGACCACCATGACCTGCGACAGCGCGTAACGGTCGAACCAGGCGCTCAGCGCCGGCAGAATGCGCACGGAGTTGATCGAGGTCGGATTAATGAAGGCCACGACGACGACCTTGCGCTCGCGCATGCGTCCGAGCGACAGCTGGGTCGCGTTGAGCCAAGCGCTGGCCGGCGGAAACTCCGGCGCGGGCGGGTTAATGGGCCTTTCGGAGCGCGCCGCCGTCGCCAGGACCAACAGCAGGAGCAAGGACCTCACGGCGTCTCCGAGTCGCGGCCGGTGAGAACGATCTCCACCAAGGTCGAGAGCCTCTCGGCGCGGTCGGTCGCTCCGGTCTTCTGATGGATCGAGATCAGGTTGCGGATCATGCGCGCCAGAATTTCGCGCGACGCCACGGGCTTGCCCAGCTCCGGCCGCCAGTCGTAGCCGTTGCGCACGAGCATGCGCTTGACCTCGGGCAAGGTCATCAGTTGGCCCGAACGGAAGCAATCGACGAACAGCGACTCTCCGCCCTCGCGGTATCCCGCGAGGAAGTGTCCCGGCGTCCCCACGCCGTACAACGGCAAGCGCAGGCGCCGCGCGAGGAGCAGCACGAGCACGGTCAAGGTGACGGGGATGCCCCGGCGCGTGTCGATCACGCGCGAGAGATAGCTGTTGTCCGCGTCGTAGTAATGCGTCTCGTTGCCCGCGAAGGCGAGCGAGTTAAACAGATGGTTGGTCAGGCGCCGCACCGACTCGCCGATGCCCGCGTCCGTGGGCGTCTCGGCGGCCACGGCGGCGGCGACCTTATCGAGCCAGTCGCCGTAAATCTTCGGTTTGACGTCGGCGAATCCGAAGCGGGAGATCAGCAAAGCGCCTTCCTCGAGGTCGGGGAGGCGGGCCAAGGACAGACGCACGAAGTCGCGACGCAAGTCCTGAAAACGAAGGTCTCCCGTCACGGATTCGAGGCGAATCGCCATTTCCGGGGTCGCGGAAGGGCGTAATTCGTCCAGATAGGGAAGAATCGCGGCGCCGACGCCCAAGATCTTCCGGCGCACGAGCGCCAGGCTGTCGGGGTCTTCTTCCTCTAATAGCGTAACGAGGCTTCGCAGCGCCTTTTCGTCGAGAGGCATCTCGCTCGAATTGTAGCGGGGTAATCGAACCTTTTCAAGGCTTGCGCCATCGAATAAATATGATTGAATTCCTCGACGGAGCACCGACGAGAAAATGAGCGCCCCACGCCCCCATGAAGTCCTGGCCGCCCTCCGGGCCCTCGAGGACCTCGCCTCCGGCGACCCCATGAGCGTGCGCGGCGTCCTGGCGACCTTGGTCACGGTCGACGGGGCCTTAGGCGAACGCGCCGGCGCGTCGATCGTCGTGGCCGACGACGCGGCCGAGGGCTCGCAGGGCGTCCTCGCCGCTTCCGCCGTCCCGGACTCCCTGCGCGAGGCGGCGGCCGCCGCGATCGCGTCCCAGCAGCCGCGCCTGATCGAAGCCGACCTGACGGAAGACGACGCGATTTTCGGTCCCGGCGGCCTCTCGGGACGCGCTGAAATCTGGGTCGAGCCCATCACCGGCGACCTGCGCGAGCGCCTGCGCGAGGTTCGCGAGACCTTGCTTCGCGGCGAGGGCCTCGTCGTTGAATTCGCCTTTTCCGGCGAGGACGCCGGCCGTCGCCGCCACTACCCGCCCGATCATCCCGGAGTGAAGGCCTGCTACCAGGAGGGCGAACCGGAGCTCGAAGAGGAGGCCCAGCGCGGCGGCGTACGCCGCCTTATGCGCGTGCCGACGATTCCGATGGGTAAGGCGCTCATCTTGGGCTCGAGCGAGGACTGCCGTTGCCTGGCCGAGCATCTCGACCGCCTGGGCTTCGTCGTCACCGTCGCCGATCATCGTCCGGGCCGGCTGCACGGCGAGGGCTGGGACCGCGCGCGCTGGCAGCTCGTCGAAGGCGGCTGGGAGGCGGCCCGAACCGCGTGCCGCCCGGACCTCGACACCTATATCGTCATCGCCACTCGCAGCCACAGCGCCGACCTGCGCGCTTTAAAGGGCGCGGTGCCGAGTCCGGCGCGCTATGTCGGGCTCGTCGGCTCCGTCGGCCGCGCGGCGAAACTGCTCGCCGAATTGCGCGAGCAGGGAGTCGAACCCCGCGCGGGCTCCTTTTCGGCCCCCGCGGGCTTGGATGTCGGGGCGGAGACCGCGGAAGAAATCGCTTTGGCCGTCACCGCCGAGATTTTGGCCGTGCGCGGCGAGCGCAAGGGCGGACGCCCCGCCCGCGCCCGGGCCGCCGGGTCTTCTCCGATGCAACGCAAAGGCGGGGTGAAGATCCCAGGCCTCGTTTTGGCGGCCGGGCGCGGCAAGCGCTTCGGCGCCGCGTCCAAGATGTTGGCCGATGTGGACGGTCGGCCGGTCTTGAGACATGTCGTCGAGTCCGCGCTCGGCGCGCGGCTTGACCCCGTGATCGTGGTGCTCGGCGCCGGCGCCGAGGACGGCCTTAAGGCCATCGCTGGCCTCGATGATCCGCGCCTGCGGGTGATCTTCAATCCGTCCTGGTCCACGGGCAAGGCCTCGACCTTCGAGGTCGGGCTGCGCGAGGTTCCCGCCGACGCGCCCGGCGTCGTGGCCCTGCTCGGCGACATGCCGCGCGTGCCCGCCTGGCTCATCGAGCGCGTCATCGCGGAGTTCGAGATGTCGGGTCAGCTGACATTCCCGATTTACCCCGGCACTGAAGGACCCGTGAAGGGCCACCCCACCGCCTACCCCAGGGAATTGTTCGGCGAGGTGGGCCGCTTGATAGGCGACGACACGGCCATGGCCGCGATTCGTCGTCATTGGGGTGAGGCGGTGAAGATCCCGCTCGACGACGATTATACTCAGGCCGATATCGACACGGCTCAAGACCTCGAGCTGCTGCGCGTGAAGCCCGACACCCAGGGTCGCCTGCTCTAGTCGGTCCCTAAGCTCACGATGTCGTGCGTGTCATTATCACTTCCGCGCAGACAGAGTTAATGTCGCGCAAGCCATTATCAATCCCGCGCCGACTATGTTAATGTCGCGCACGCCATTGCCGTTACTTGCGTTCGCGCGCGCGCGGGCTTTAAGAGTACTCCCGTGACGCTTGCGGACGGGCCGAGGCCAGCGGTTGAAATCCAAGACATCGGGGATAACGAGCGGTTCATGACCAAGCGCCCGCCAAAGCGTCCGTAGCGTGCTCAGTTTAACGTCGTCGCCGGCTTCGATGCGCGAGATTCGATGTTGGCTGACCCCGGAACGCCGAGCCAGTTCGGCCTGAGTCAATCCCGCGCGTTTGCGCAGGTACCAGACTTGGCGGTCGAAGGTCCAGGAGCGCCACGCTCCCGCTTTCGCGAGGGCTTCCGCCACTTCGTCCATCGGATCGGGCGTCGCGAGGTCCCGTTTCATCTCCTCGAGCGCCGTTCTGTCATCCATACCTAACAGACGATTGAACTCGAGAAAAGTTCCCTGCTACCGGTATTCGATCGAGGCGACCGTCCAGGATTCGTCGTTCCAAGTCGCAGGCTGACCGGCCTTCAAGCCGAAGAGCGATTGCGCGAACGGCGCGGACCAGCGCAAGGTGTCTCCGCCTTCGTCGGCCTCGTCCTCTCCGACGATCCGTATCGTTTTCGTCGCGTCTTCGCGTTGAAGGACGACCGTCGCGCCGAAGCGAATCTGGTCCTTGGGTTGATTCGCGGGATCGACGGGAATCGCGGCTTCGAGGCGTGCGCGGATGTAGCGAAGGTCTCGCTCCAACTCGCGTTTGCGCTTCTTCTTCGCCGGGTCTTCCTGCGCGCCGCCGTACGCCGCAAGCGCGGAGACGAGGCGCGCTTCTTCGTCCTCGAGACTCTTGAGCCCGCGCGGGGTGACGTAGTTGGGGAGGGAAGAAACCGGCTTCTCGGGCGGATCCTCGTCCGGGCCCTGGGCGTCTTCTTTGACGAAGGCCCGGCTCATAAAAGTTAGTGCTTGCCGGCGATGAGAGCGCAGGCTTCTTCGAGCGTGAGCGCCTGCTCTTCGCCGGTCCCGAGGCTCTTGACCTGCATCACGCCGCGACCGGCTTCGTCGGGTCCGATGACGATCGCGTAGGCGGCCTTCTTTTGGTCGGCGTACTTGAACTGAGCCTTGAGCTTGCCCGTGCCGGGGTACACATCGATCGACAGCCCCTTGGCGCGAAGCGCGGCGCCGACCTCGAGCGAGCGGCCGCGCAAAGCGTCGTCGAACACGGTCACGACCGCGTCGGGGGCGGCGTGGTCGAGGCCCTGGCCCTTCTCTTCGAGGATCAGCATCAGGCGCTCGAAGCCGATCGAGCCGCCGCACGCGGGCGTGAGCGCGCCGCCGAACTTGGCGGTGAGCTTGTCGTAGCGGCCGCCGCCGCCGAGCGAGCCGGACAGGGAGGCGTGGCGGAACTCGAACACAGGACCGGTGTAGTAGCCCATGCCGCGCATGAGGCTCGGGTCGACCGCGATGTCGGAGCCGGGGACGAGCGCCTTCACGGCGTGGATGATCTTGTCGAGCGGCTCGGCGGCGGGCGCGCTCTCTGCGAGCAAGGTCGCGACGAGTTTGTCGGTCGACTCTTTGCCGACTTGAGCGACCAATTCGTCGATGACGGCGTCTCTTCCGATTTTGTCGAGCTTGTCGATGCTCACGCACGCCGCTGCGCGCTTGTCTTCGGGAACTCCGGCCGCCATGAGGGCCTGATCGACGTTTCTCCGGTCGTTCAGGTGGACCTTGACGCCCGTCAGGCCGAACGCCTCGAACACGCGCAGGATCGCGACGATGACCTCGACCTCCGCACCCCAGGAGTCGGAGCCGATGATGTCGACGTCGCACTGCGTGAATTCTCTGTAGCGTCCTTTCTGAGCGCGTTCCGCGCGCCACACGGGTCCCATATGAAACGCTTTAAAAGGATGCGGCAGGTTCGAGCCGTGCTTGGAGTACCAGCGCGCCAGCGGTAAGGTCAGGTCGAAGCGCAGGCCGAGGTCGGCGAGCTCCGTTTTTTCCGCCGCGGCGCGCTCAAGCGACTCTCCTCGCTTCATGATCTTGAAGATCAGCTTCTCGTTCTCGCCGCCGCCCTGGCCGGTGAGTACCGAGAGTTCCTCGACGGCGGAGGTCGCCACGGGCTGGAAACCGAACGAGCGATAGACGCCCGCGATCGTGCTCGCCGCCTTCGTGCGGGCGGCGACCTGGTCGGGCAAAAAGTCGCGGAAGCCCGACGGCGGCGTCGTGGGAATGGCCATGGCGGATAATTTAGCAAATCGCTACTATGGTCGTATGAGCGCCAAATCGGGAGGGCTGACGGTCGTCCACGGCCCCTTCGAGGCGCTCGAAGACGCCTTCGCGGCGCGCGTGGCCGAGCTCCCGCGTGGCCCGGGTGCCGCGCCGCTGCTCGTCGTCGCGCCCTCGCGCGCCTTGGCCGACCGGCTCGAGCGTCTGCTCGCCGTCGAGAAGGGACTGCCGCTGCTGGGCGTTCACTTCCACACTTTCCATTCGCTCGCGGCGACGGTCGTCGAGGAGGCGGGCTTTCCGGACGCCGCGCTCATCACCGATCCGGTGTTCCACGACGCGGTCGTCGACCGCGTGCTCGACCTGGCGCCGCGGCTCGGCGTCGCCAAGGAGCTTCGTCCCAAGGCGCTCGCGTCCGCGGTGCGCTCGAGCCTGCGCGACTTTGATTACCCGGGCGTCGATCCGAAGCTGGTGTCGGAGCATT
>JAYTIP010000120.1:0-12307 GCA_043731745.1 Elusimicrobiota bacterium
GGAGAGCGGCTCGATCTTGCCCGCGCCCAGAAGCGACTCGGCCGCCTCCCGCAAAGGCCCCTTGGCGAGATTCATGATCGCCGGGGTGGCGAGGTGCTCGGAGCGGTAGTCGCGCTTTTCAGAATAACCGTCCGCGACGGACGCGTCGGCGCTTCCCAGTCGGTTGTTCATCTCGCGGATCGCGGGCGTCGTCAGCGCCGGCGGCACGAGCCCGGGCAGGACGACGAATCCGTCTCGCCGCAGGCTTTTCTTCTGCGCCGCGCTCAGCTTAGCGGCCATCGCCCATCCAGACCGGAAAAAGATACTCGTTGGCGACGCGCACGCCTCGCCCGAGCTTGAGGCCCGCCTCGAGCGCCGCTCGAGCCTCGGCGGTCTTCGAGGGCTCGTCGGCTTTCACGGCCGCCGCCTTTTCAAAACAGTCGAGGACGTCGCGGCGCACGCTCTTGAAATCCGCCCAAAGTCCCTCGGGTTCGCCGCTGGCGCCCCGCGCCAGAGCGCGGTCGGCCAGCGCCCAGAAGGAGTTCGCGCCGTCCATGCGGATCGCCGCACTCAAGTCCTCGATCGCGCCCTTGAAGTCGCCACGCGCCAGGCGCAGTTCTCCTCGCCAGGTCAGCCCTTCGGCGTCGACGCCCTGGCGCAGGCCTTCCTCGAGGTCGGCGGCGGCCTCATCGAGACGACCGAGCAGGAGCAGAGCCGCGCCCCGGTGGCGCCGCGAGTAAGGGATGCCGGCGGCGACGGCCGCCTCGAGCTGCACGAGCGCGGCCGGATAATCGCCGCTCCACAGCAGGAGCTTGCCCCACGCGGCGCGCCCCCAGGCTTTGATCCTTTCGGGCAAAGCTTCGACGAGCTCGGCGCTCAGCGTCAGCGCGCGCGCGCGGTCGCCGCGGCACAGCGCGATCTCGGCCAGCGCGGCGCGCGCCTTCCAGAAGCCCGGAACGCTCGCCAGCGCCGCTGCGTACTCGGCCTCGGCGGCGGGGTAATCGCGGCGGTTGGTCAGCAGGAGCTCCCCGTGCTTGTGGCGCATCCAATGATGCTTAGGCTCGGACTTCGTCAGCCGCTCGGTCTCCGCGATGGCCTCCTCGCCGCGGCCCATGTTGCTGAGCAGCCCGGCGCGGAAAAAGCGCGGCCAGGGATTGGCTGGATTTTTGACGGAGAAGGCCTTGAGCGCCTCGAGCGTGGGCATGAGCTCGCTTGGCTCGGGAGAGACGAAAAAAGAGTCGATGCACTCCTGCGTGCCCTGCGCCGCGAGCAAGGCGTCGGCCTCGGCGAAGGCCTCGGCGAAGGCGCCGAGCTTCACGTTGGCGCGAAAGCGCGTCAGGCCCGCCGCGAGCAAAGCGTGGGGGTCCACGGAGCCCGACTTGTCGGCGGCGGCGCGCTTGAGGAAAGCCTTGGCTTCGGGCGCGCCTCGCTCCTTGAGGGTCTCGCCAAGCAAGAGCGCGGCCTCGGGGCCGGCCTTCAGCGCGACGGCTTTGCGCAGCAGGGCCTCGGCCTTCGCTTTTTCACCGAGGCGTAGATAAAGCCGCGCGAGGCTCATCGCCACGCCCGCATCTTTGGGGGCGAGCTTGCGCGCTTTCTCATAAGCCGCGACCGACTCTTCCGCGCGCCCGGAGCCCTCGAGGGCGTGCGCCAGGGCCGCGGCGGCGTCGGCGGACTTGGGGAAGGATTTGCTCGCGGCGCGCAGCCGGGCGCAGGCCTCGTCGAGGCGGCGGGCGTTGAACAGCGCCATGCCCTCTTGAATGGCGGCGTTCTCGGTCGTCGGGCGTTTGGCCGCGGGTTTGGTCATTCTCTTGCGGCGGTCAGCGCTTGGCCCGGGCGGCGGCTTCCTTGCGGCTGCGGCTGAGGAGCTCGGTCAGCGCCGGCTGGTCCTCGGCCGCCGGGGCGGAGTCGTAGACGGCGAGCTCCGCGGCGAAGTCCCCGCGTCCGGCGTAGATCGACGCCAAAGTGAGGTAGGGCGGCAGCACGCGCGGCTCAAGGGCGATTGCGCGCTTGAGGTCGGCGATCGCCGCGTCGGTCTTGCCCGCGAGGACCTCGCACACGCCGAGGTCGCCGAGCGTGGCCGCGTCGGCCTTTTCCGCGACGAGGGCGCCGAGCATAGCCAAGGCTCCGTCGTAATCCTTCAGCTCCTGGCGCAGGAAAGCCATGCGGCGGCGCTCCTCGCGTCCGGGCTCGAGCGCGGCCGCCCGGGCCAGCAAGTCGCGCGCGGCGGCGCCGTCGCCCGCGCGGGCGGCGAGCTCGGCTCGGTCGACGAGCAGGCCCGCGTCACGCGGAGAATCCGCGATCAGCCCGTCGATGAGAGCGCGAGCCTCCTCGTTGAGCCCGGCGGCGCGGCTCAGTCGCGCGAGGCGGCGGCGCGCCGCCGCGTCGGGAGACAGAGCCCGCGCCGCGGCGACGGCCGCGCGAGCGTGAGGCGCGTCCGAGGCGCGCACGGCGAGTTCGGCCGCTTGCAGGCGCAGTTCGAGGTCGGAAGGCGACGCCTTGACGAGCGCGTCGAGAGCGGCCCGCGCGCGCGCGTAGTCTGCGAGCCGGGAGTAAAGCTCGACTTGGCGCCGGCGGTCCTCGGCGTCAGGCTTGAGAGCGCCGGCTTTAGCCAGGTCGGCGAGCGCGTCCGCGCGGCGCCCGGCGGCGGCGGAGAGCCCGGCGCGATCGAGGCGGAGCCCGGCGTCGGCGGGGGAAGCGTCGACGAGCGCGTCGAGCAAGGCCTTCGCCGTCGTGAGATCCCCGAGCTCCTGCGACAGCGCGGCCATGCGCCGACGGGAGGCGGGATCGGGGTTCAAGCCTTTCGCTTTCTCCAAGGATGCGGCGGCCGCCGCGCGGTCTCCGGCGCGCGCGGACAAGGACGCGAGCGACAGGACCAGACTCGCATCCGCGGGGAATTCCTTCGCGAGCGCCTCGAGGACCTCGCGCGCCGAGGCGGTCTCGCCCAAGTCGCGGTAAAGGTCGGCGGCGCGGCGCCGCGCGGAGGCGTCCGGCTTTCCGGCGAGCAACTGCGCCAAGAGGGCCAGGGCCTCGTCGCGCTTGCCGGCGCGCGACGCGAGCACGGCGCGATCGAGGAGCATGGCTTCGGGGGCCGCGACGGTCCGGTCGGCCATCAGCGAGGCTCGCTGGCGGCGCAGAGTCTCATCCTTCGGAGAATCGGCGACGAGGCGGTCGAGCAAGGCCTGCGCGCGGGCGTACTCCTTGAGCTCGATGAGTAGCGGCACCATTCGCCGTCGCACCTCGGGGCTCGACTCGCCGATCGCGGCGAGCGAGGCGAGAGCTTTTTCGCGCGACCCGGCCTTGACCGCGTGCTCCGCCTCGTCGACCTGGTTGAGGACGAGAAGAGGCGTCATGCGGGCGCGGACCTCGGGCGTGGTCTCCCCGATCGCGGCGAGCGACGCCGAGGCGTCGGCCGCGGCGCCGGTTTTAAGCGCGCGTTCAGCGGCGTCGACGCGCAGGTGCGCCGCGCCCGCGAGGCGGGGATAGAAGGCGCTCAGCGCCGGCCACTGCTTTCGCGCGGACTCGTACTCGCGCAGGCCGTCGGCGACGGCGTCGAGACGGACGAGACGCTTGAGCGCGGGCATGGTCAGGGCGTGCTGGTACGCGGGCTCTCCCAGGTCGAGCGCCAACGCGCGTAAACCGACGGCGGCGGCGAGGTGCTCGCGGATCTCGGCGGAGTCCGGCTTGAGCCAATCGACGGCGTCGCGGGCGAGCGCCACGGCGACGGAGAGCTCGAAGGCGTCGAGGCCGAAGCCCGGCTTGACGCCGGCGACGCGGGGCCTTAAGTGGAAGACGCGGCGGCCGGAGCGCCAGCCCTCCACGGGCTCGCCGGCCGCGGGTTCCGGGAAGAGCGGCGCCAGAATAAACCGGTGCTCACCGGAGAATGATCGGCCGAAGTAGGATTCGAGCGAAGCGGGGCTCAGCGCGCGCAGGGACTCCTCCCTCGCCTCGGCCTCGAATACGCGGTAGTCTTCCTTGTGAGCGGTGAAGAACTTGGAGAAGCCGGAAGCCTTTTCAAAAGAACGCAACTCGGCGCCCAGCGCGTCCGCGTCGGCCCCGGAATCAAGCAGGGCGAGGCGGGCCAAGTCGCGCGGCGTTGCGCCGCTCTTGAGCCGCGCGGCGACGCTTGCGACCGAGGGGTGCGAGGCGTAGCCGGCGAAGGCCGCGCGCGCGTCGCGCGCGTAGCCGTCGGGAAAGTCGGCCTCGACGCGGTCGAACGCGCCGGGTTCGGCGAGGCGGAGCACGACGGAGAGCGACTCCACGCGCGGCTCGATCTCGTAGACGACGGAGGCGCGGGCGGGAATCGCGAGGAGCGCAACGAGCAGGAAGGAAGTCATCGGTTAAACCTCTGGACGACCGCCGGATCGAAGAAGTCGGCGACGCTTCGTATCTCGGGAACGGCGGGCACGGACAGCTTCGCGGGCTTGCCGCCGTGGGCCAGCTCATGAAAAACGCTGAACAGCCGCGGGTAGAAAGACCACAAAGTCGGGTAGCGAGCGCGGTTCTTCTCGTACTCCTCGAGCCGCGCGCTCAGGGCCTTGACGTAGGTCTGCTCGAGCGTGAGCGCCGGCGCCGCGGCGGTGGAGATGATGACGCCGGGGTGGGTTCGCCCGCCGTTGAGCCGGTCGATGAGGACGGTCGCCACGAACTGCTTGTGGCACTCGGGGCTCACGGCGCGGCACTTCGCGATCTCGGGGCCGTAGAACGCAACGGGATCGGGGATCGCGAGTTTCTCGAAGTAGTAAAAGCTCGGATCGATGAACACGTACAAGGGCTCGGGCCAGACGTACGAGAAGGACTGCGACAAGCTTTCGGTGGGGATCGAGTACACGTCGAAGTTCTTGGCTCCGACGGCGCCCGGAGGCAGCGGATAGGGGACGATGAAGTCGTGCGTCGCGCGCGTCAGCGGGGAGACGATCGAATGCGTGCGGCTGGCCAGGCCGACGCCGATGAGCTTTTCGATCTCGGACACCGTCTGCACGCCGAGGAGCGCCTTGCGCGCGTCGGTTTCGAGTTCGCGGTAGTAGGCGCCGTTCTCCTTGAAGAAGGCCGCGAATTTCGACGCGCGCGCGAAGTCCCGCAATTCGACGAGAAGGCGAGCGACGAGCTCGCGCCGTCCCTCGCCCGCCAGGTAGTGGATGTCGGCGTTGGGGTCCGTCAGGCGCAGCTCGGGCGGATCGGAGTAGTAGAGGGGGAAGGTGGCCAAGGTCTCCGCGCCGGAGGGCTCGGCGGCGAGGCGTTTGTAAAGCGCGACCGCGGGGTGGCCGCGAAAAGACGCGAAGCGCTTGTCGATCCTTTGCCGGTAGGCGTCGGTGGCGCCGGCCGCGGAATCCGCGCCCGCGAGCCGGGCGACGACGCCCAGGAGTTCGAATCGCGCGTCGACCGACACGACCTGGGTCGTCGGGACCGTCGAGACGGGCGCGGTGGAAACGGCGGGCGCCGGCGCGGGGGCGCCCGGATCGGCGGCGAAGGCGGAAACGGCGAGCGCGAGCGCTAAGGCGGTGATCATCGGGTCTTTCTCCTGGGCACGGCCGGCGCGGACATGGCGGCGCGCACCTGCTCCTCTCCGATCGGACGCGCATCGAGAGAGTCGGCGGGAGCGGGCAGCTTCATCGCCCGCGCCCAGTACAGCAGGCGCGAGCCGGATTCGGGGATGCGGGGCATTTTGATGCCGGCGGCGCGCATCCAGCCGATGTTGAGGTGCGGGTCGGATCGGCGGCAGCCGCGGGCGGCGGCGAGCGCCGCCTCGAGCAGCTCCTTGAGCTTCGCGGCGGTATAGGGACATTTCGCGACGCGCTCGACGTCGCGGCGCTCGAGGTACATGAGGGCGAAATCCTTGTAAGCGCCGAGCAAGTCCTTCTGCTCGAGGCGGACCAAGGCGCGGTTGACGTGCGCCCAGGGCTTGTCTCCGCTGATCGCGATCACATCGGCCAGGTCCTTGAGGCTCTCGGGAAGGCGCCCGAGCAGGCGGTTGAGCTCGCCGCGCCACACGAGGCCCTCGGGATCGTGCGGGTCGATCTCGAGCAGGCGGTCGAGGTCGCGCTTGGATTCCTTCAAACGCCCGAGCTTGCACAGCGCTCCGCCCCGCCAGCACAGCGCGTCGGGATTGTCCATGCTCGCGGCGATGTCGAGGTCCTTGACCGCGAGCTCGTACTCTCCGGTCCACAGTTCGAGGGCTCCGCGCCAGGCGAGGAACGCCGCGCGCGACTGCTCGGGCACCGTGACGCTCTTGACGGCCTTGAGCGGCTCGGGGTGGCCCACGGCGATGAGGCTCTCCGTCCACAGATTGCGCGCCTCCCACAGCCAGGGGCACTTCGCGATCACGCCCTGGATCTCCTCGCGCGCCATGTCGTAAAGATCGAGGCGGCGCAGAAGAATCTCGGCGATGTAGTAGCGCATCCAGTAATAGCGCGGCGAGACCTTGCTTCCGGCGTCGAGGAGCTTGAGCGCCTCGAGGTCCCGGCCCGCGGCCCACTCGAGCGAGGCGAGGCAGAACTCGCGCCACGGCGCGGGCAGCGCCTCGCTCTGCGCGCGGTTGAACTCGGCCTTGAGCATCATGTCGCGCAGCTTGCGGTAGGTGACGGTCGGCTCGCTGTCAAGAAGCGGATCGAGCTTCTTGAACGCGGAGGCGTGGCTGTCGGAGCCGAAGTGGTCTTGGACGGGCATGTCAGCGGGCCGCGGTGATCTCGGGAACGAACAAGGTCAGAGCGGGATCGAGCTCTCGCTCTTTTCGCCGGAACTCGGCGACCGTCAAGGTCAGCCGGGTCTCGTCGCGGTAGCCGTCTCCGCACTTGAGGGCGTAGACGGGGTGATCTTTGGGGAAAGCCTTTTCAAGAAGGTCGCAAAAGGCGCCGTACTTGTTCTCCTCCATCAGGCGGTTGATGCCGAGGATGATCGCGCCGGAGCGCGCGTTCATCGGGCCGCCGGACTCGACGAGGCTGCGCGCGTTCTGCACGGAGAAGCCCCTTTCGCAGAGCTCAAGGTCCTCTTGTAACATGGTCAGGATGCCGTCGATCGACGAGGGCGCGGTCATGACGCGGTACGGATAGCCCGCCTCCTTGCAGCGCTTGGCCATGGTGTTGCCTTCGCCGTAGAGCATGGGGTGGCCGTAGGTCACGTAGCCCGTCTGCGAACCCTTGTCGAGCTCGGCGCGCACGGACTTCCAGACCTCGTCCTGGGGATTGGCGCGCTTGCCGCCGCCGGTGGCGATGGACTTCACGCCCGGAAACACCGCCTCGAGCAACTCGCGCACCTCGCGCGTGTCGGTTTGGGTGTAAACCGCGTCGCAGCGCTTGATCGCCATCAAGGTGTTGAGCGTGACTTCGTAAGGGCGGTCGATGCCGACGCCGAACAGCCAAAGGCAGCCCTTACCCTTCGCCGCCGACGCTTTCTTCGCTTGTGCCATGAATTTTTCTCCGGACTCGGCCGCTTTGCGGCCCGACTTCGCGATGAACGCGGACGCGACAGCCACACCTTCCATCATTTCGAAAAAACGCTCGCGCGGGGGGCGGCGGCCGTCGGGCTTGAGCGCGGTCTTGATCTTCGCCGCCGCCTCCTCGGGCTTGCCCTCGACGAGCAGGGCGCGGCCGAGGTGGAACTCGGTCTCCGGGTCAAAGCGCCCGGCCGCGGCCTTGGTCAGCTCGGCGCGGGCCTCGGCGGCGCGGCCGAGCGAGAGCAGGACGAGGCCGCGATCGAAATGGAATTTAGGATCGCCGGAGGCCGCGGCGGCGCGGTCGAGGTCGGCGAGCGCGGCCGTCCAGTCTCCGAGGCGGGAGTGCAGGTAGGCGCGGTCGGCGAAGGGCTTGGGGGAGGTGGGGGCGAGTGCCACGGCGCGGTCGAAATCTTCCCGCGCGCCCTCGAAGTCGCTTCGTCCGGCCAGGAGAACCCCGCGCAGGCACCGCAGCTCCCAGTCGTCGGGCAAAAGGCCGATCGCGCGGCCCAAGGCGGAGGCGAGCGCGTCGTCGGGCGAGGCGTTGTTGCCGTTGCCGCGGGAGAGATGCTCGAGCGCCTTTTTGAGAACGGGAAGCCACGCGTCCTTGGACCCCGGCTCCATCGCGCCTTCCAGCGTTTTGAGCCCGTCGGCGGCCCGGCCGTCGAGAACCTGTTGCAGCCCCCGCTCGGCCGTCGTCACGCGAGTCCCTTCAGCCTCTTTTCCGCGGCGGGGCGTTCCGGCCACTCGGGCGGGGCGAGCTGGAGCGCCTTCTCGAGATCAGCCTTCGCGTCCTTGACGCGCTTGGCGCGCTCGTGCAAGGTCGCGCGCGAGGACATCGCCGCCGCGGCCGCCGCGCGGCTTTGCGGCGACGGGATCGCCAGGCACTGGGAAATGGCTTTCTCGAAAAGCGGCATGGCGCGTTGCTCGTCGCCCGTCTGCGCGTGGACGATGGCGGCGTTGACCAAGGATTCGGAGTCGTCCGGGGCCAGGCGCAGCGCGGACTCGAAGCTCTTGAGAGCGGCGGCGTGCTTGCCCTTGAGATAGGCCTTCATGCCCTCGTCGTTGAGCTTCTTGAGCTCGGCCGGGCGCTCGATCGGATTTTCGCGCCCCGGGGGAGCTTTTTCCGTCGTCCGCGCAGCCGCCGCCGAGGGCGTGGAAGAAGGAGCAGGCGCGCCGCCCGCGGCGGTTTTTTTAATTAAGAGAGCGCCCTCGTCATTGGGCGAGGTGGCGAGCACGGCCTCGGCGTCCTTGACCGCGGCGTCGCGGTCCCCGAGCAGGAATCGCAGGGAGGCGCGCTTGAGCAGGAGGCCCGTGTTCTTGGAGCGGGAGAGCATCAGGTCGAGGTACCACAGCGCGCGGCGGCGCTGCGGCTCGGTGTAGAAGGGCATCGCGTTCTCGGTGATCCAGTCGCGATACGCGTCGTTCTCGCGGTCGAGCGGGCGGGGCTTGCCCTTTGGCGCCGGCAGGCAGTCGAGCAAACGAGGGTAGAAGTCGGCGATCGTCGGATACTTTTTACGGTCGCACTCGTACTCCGCCATTCGCGTCTTAAATTCCTTCAAAAAGGGCAGGCCGCACTCCTCCTCGTGCTGCAGCTCCTCGTCGGAGAAGGACGCGCTGATCTCGAGGTAAACGAGGCGAAGCATGATCGTACGGACCATGTGCTCGCGCACGTGGTGCATCCAGTTCTGATACTCGCGCGTCGCCTCCTTGCGGGGCGGCGGCTGCTTGGCGGCGATGTCGGCGCCGAAGAGCTCGGTCACGTTGTCCATCACGCCGTGCGCGGCCTCGTGCCAGATGCGCGCGTGCAGGCGCAGGTAGGTGCAGACGAGCGGGCCGTCCTTGGCCGGCAGCTCGATCGGGCCGACGACCGAGATGATGTCCGCCAGTCCGTCCTCGCCGCGTTGGACGATGTTCGCGCCCGTGTCGGACGCGATGAACGGGGAGAGCACGAAGGCGTAACGGCCCTCGAAGGGCAGGCCGGTGTACTTCTCGATCTTGCCGATGTAGTCGGACTTTTCGATCTCGGCCTTGAGCTTCTTCAGGTCGGCGTCGAGCAGCTTCGTGTTCTCGTCGAAGAACTCCATGAACTTCGAGTCGCGCGCGAAGTCGCGCATATCCTGGAGGAACAGCTCCAGCTGGGCGTCGCCGCCGACATAGTGGGACAGGAAGGCGATCGAAATCTGCGAGTGGGGGGCGAACTCGGGCAGCGGCGACAGGCGCATGAGGCCCTGGCCGCGCTGGCCGAGGTCGAAGGCGCGAAACGCCTCCTCGGCGCGGCGCTTGATCGCGGGGTGGTCGATGAACGGGGTGAAGTAGGCCCGGGCCGCGCGGACATATTCGATGTCCGGGTGCATGAAGTCCGTCGCGTGGGCTTTGCCGCCCTGGCCCTTGGTGCGGTCGAAGGCGAGAAGCTCCATGACGCCGTCGAGCTCGAGGCGGGGATCGATGAAGAACTCGAGTTTTTCCTTGGCCTTCGTCTTGGAGGAGGGCATATCAGTCCTGGGCTTTGGCTTTCTTGTGCACCTTGTTGTACGGCTTGGCGGTCGGTTGCATCAGCAGATACTTCTCCTTCTGCTCGTCGACGAGCGCCTTCTGCTTCTTGACGTTGAGCGTTTTGGGCTCGTAGCCGCGGAACCACTGCATCAGGGCCTCGTAGGCTTTCCCGAGGTCGTCGTACTGTTGGGCGCAAGCCTTGTGCTGGCGTTCCAGGCGCAGTTGCTTGCGCGACAACATCTCGACGAACTCGTTGGGGGTCTTGCCGTGGAATTCGGCGTTGAGCTCGGCGCGCTTTCGCGTGAGGTCGGACCGGAGCGAGTTCTCCAGATCGAAGCAGGCCTGGGTCTTGGCGTGCAGGACCGAGGTGTCTTTCATGTTCTTGTTCAGATCGGCCAACGCGGCGGACTCGGCGGAGGTCATGCGCTTCGACTTGGCCTGGGCGGCGGCGGGGTCTTGAGAGTTGCCGGCGGGGTCGGGCGCGACGGCGTCCGCGGCGTGGACGAAGAGGGGAGACAAGAGCAGCAAGAAGGCCGGAAGTATCATGTTTTTCATGAACATTTCACTCTCTTTGCGGCGTTTGCGAGTATAACAGATAAGCCCCGCTCTCACAACGGCGGAAACAGCGCCGGGGCGAGCGCCTGAGCCCGGGCGAACAGTGCCGCCGCCGCGACGGATTTGCCCGACTTCTCCAGGCAAACGGCGCGTCCGATCAGGCCCCAGACGTTGTCCGGCTCGAGCTTGAGGGCGGCGTCGAAGGACTCCAGCGCGGGCTTTATTTTCTCGTCCGTCAGGAGGGCCTGTCCGGCCCATATCCAGGCCTGGGCGTAGCCCGGGAAGAGTTTGAGCGCGCGCCGGATTTGCGCGAGTCCGTCCGCGCGCGCTCCCTGGGCGGCGAGCAGTTCTCCGCGCCAGGCGAGGATCCAAAAGCAGGAGGGCGCCAGCGCCGCGGCCCGGTCGAGATCCTCTCTCGCCGCGGCGAGCCGGCTCTCGGCGCGGCGCACGCCGCCGCGCAAAGCGAGGACCCACGCGAGCGAGGCGTCGGCCCGCACCTCGGGCCCTTCGTTGCCGAGGCAGTCGTATTCGCAGGACGCGCGCGGGTCCTGGCGCATGGCCTCCTGCAGATCAGCGAGGCCTTGCGCGGGCGCGCCGAGTTCGCACTGGATCTGGCCGCGCAACGCTCGGAACCAGGCGTTGTGGGGCTGAAGGGTCAGCGCGACGGTCATCTCCTCCAAGCTTTCCTTGAGACGCCCGGCTTTCCGCAAAATCTCCGCGCGCCAGCCGCGCGCGTAAGCGTCGGTTCCGGCCTTCTCGGCGGCGAGCGTGTCGGCCAGCGCCGCGTCGAGCTCGCCCTTCTGGCGCAGGGCCTTCGCGCGCACGATCTTCGCCCAGGGCCACGACGCGTCGAGGGCGATCGCCTCGGCGGCGCTTGCGATCGCTTCGTCGTACCTGCCGAGGCTGCGCAGGCATTCGGCGCGCAGCACCCGCGCCGAGGGCGACTTCGGATCGAGCTTGATCGCGGCGTCCGCGTCCCGCAGCCCGCCCGAAAAGTCGCGCAGGTGCCGCTTAAGCTCGATGCGGTTGGTCAGCGCGTCGGCGTCGCGCGGCGCGGCCTTGACGATCGCGTCGTGGTCGGCCAGTGCGAGGTCGTAGCGGCCCAGGCAACGGTAGGCCTCGGCGCGGCGGCGCAGCAGGTCGGCGTCGCTTTTCTTCTTGGCGAGCAAGGCGGTGAAGATCTCGGCGGACTCGGCGTGGCGTCCTTCCTTCTGCAACGCGAGCGCTTTTCCGACGAGGTCGCCGGAGGCGGCGGCGCGAGGGGCGCGGCCCGGGACTCGCGCGGTCTTGAGCTCCTTGAGCTCGGCAGGGGTCAAGGGCCCGGGGTCGGCGAGCGCCGCGGCGGCGTCGGCGCGGGCTTCCTCGGCGCGCCCCGTTTTGAGCAGGAGGCCGGCCCGGTAGTACAGCGCGCGGGGATTTCCGGGCTGAAGCTCGAGGGCGCGGTTTAAGTCCTTGAGCGCGCCGTCGAGGTCTCCGCGCTGCGCGCGCGCCGCGCCGCGCCACAGCCAGGCCTCGGCGAAGCGGACATGGACCTGGATCGCCTTCGACAGGGACTCCTCGGCCGCGGCCCAGCGCTTGAGCCGGAATTCGGCCTCGCCCTTCCAGCTCAATATCCAGGCGGAGTTCGTCTCGAGCTCGAGCGCGCTTTCGAAGTCGGCGATCGCGTCCTCCGGCCGGTCCATGAGGACCTTGGCGCGTCCGCGCCAGGCGAGCGCGAAAGCCGACTTCGGATCGAGCGCCACGGCGCGGTCGAGGTCGGCGATCGCGAGCGTCCACTTCTTGAGCTCGCAGCGCGTGCGTCCGCGCAGGATGAACGCTTCCGCCGGAGCGGTCTTGAGGGCGATCGCGCGG
>JAYTIP010000121.1:0-9806 GCA_043731745.1 Elusimicrobiota bacterium
TGGGCCGAGAAGCACGTGAGCGTTCTGCGCGCCAAGGAAGCCAACCGACTGACGGGCACCTTCTACGGAGCGCTCGGCGTCACCGTCGCCGCGGTCCTGTTCGGCTGGAGCACTCCGCTCGTCGCGGCCGGCATTCTCGCCTACACGGTCGGCGACGCCCTCTCGCCGCTGATCGGCCTGCGCTTCGGCTGGAAACCCTACACCGTGGCCGGCTACAAGCGCTCCCTCGACGGGACGCTCGCGGCCTTCGCGGTCGTGTTCGCAATGAACCTGGCGCTCGGCTTCAGCCCGCTCGTGGCGCTCGGCGGCGCGCTCGCCTTCAGCGCCGTGGACGTGTACCCGGTCAAGCCTGACGACAACTTCTGGATTCCCATCGCCGTCCCCGCCGCGCTGTTCCTGCTCGGTCTTATTTGATCGAGTTTAAGTTATCCGCGTTATTCACAAGCACAACTGTCGGCGCCGACAGTTGCCCCCCCAACTGGTGTATCCTATAGCCCGCATGCGCTCCTTCGCCGCGGCGTTAACTTTGGGGTTACTTCCGCTCTTTTCTTCATTTGTCTTAGCGCAAACGCCTGAACCCGCCGCGGGGCCGGCGTTCGATATATCGGCTCCGGCCGAGCCGCTCAAGCTGACATTATCCTCCCCCCCGCTCTCAAACTGGGGCCGCGTCCCGCGGATCAGAGTCGTCTATTACGTCACGAAGGATCAGACCCCCGACGACCTCGACCGCCGCACCATCCTGCGCGAGCTCAAGCTGATCCAGGACTTCTACGCGCACTACGGTCTCGCCATCGAGTACGAGGACAAGGTCTATGAAGTTTTGGGCGAGGCGCCCAAGGACCTGCCGGTCGAGCAGTACGACTACTACTTCATCAAAAAAGCGCTCGAACGGCGACACCTGTTGCTGCCGCACCGCACCATCGTGTTCACGACCTTCGACGTCGGCTTGGGCGGCGACATGGCGCTGACCGGCCTCAATGACGCCAACACGGCGAAGGTCGAGTGTCCGCGCAAGGAGAAGGGATCCGCCTGGTGGTGCGGCCGCCCCGAGGCCGCGCACTGGGGCGGAAGCGTCCATGAAGTCGGGCACATGCTCGGCCTCGCCCATCCGAAAGACTACACGGCGCAATCACCCTACCGTTACGCGGACGGGCGGACCTATGTTTATTCGGACGCCGACGCGGTTAAAGCGGTCATGGAGCGCCACGACCTCTTCTTCCGGCATCCGGACAACGGGTTGCTACCGCACGAGGTCGACGCGCTGTTCGTGAAATACCGCGACCCCGGCGCAGCGCTCAGCGCGGGCGGATCGAAACGACCCTGAGCTTGTAGCGCAGGGCCTTCCCCGCCAGGGGATGGTTGAAGTCGAGCGTGGCGACTCCCTTCGAGATCTTGAGGACCTTCCCCTTCTCCGCGAGGCCGCCGCGCGCGCCGGCGACCATCATGCCGGGCTTGAGGCCCTTGGCGAGCTTGCCGAACTTGGCCAGGGGAATGCTGCGCACGAGGCCGGGATCAATCCAGCCGAAGCCCTGCTCGGGGGAGAGCTCGAGGTCGAGCGCGTCGCCGACGCGCAGGCCGAGAAGGGCCTGATCCACCTTGTTGGGCAAGTCGCCCGAGCCCTGAACCACGACGAGGGGATCGCCCTGGGCGCTCGACTCCTGGACCACGCCGGCGGAGGAGAGCTCGTAGTCGAGGCCGACGGTCGAGCCTTCCGTGACGCGCGGCGCCCGCGAGCAGCCCGCCAGCAGCGCCGCCGCGAGGAGCGCGCGGATCACGCGGAGGGATTGCCGTCCGTCACGGACAGCGGCGTGAACTCATCCGTCTTACCCACGGTCCCGCCCGCCATGATCTGCTCGTTCTCGTGGTCGATTTTTTGACGCAGGGAGTCGAGAATCGACATCATGTTGCGGCCCGGGCAGTCGGTGTTGCTGTAGTGCTGGTGCGGCTCGAGGAAGCCCTTCGCGGCGGGATCCTTCTTATATTTCACCGACAGGAAGGTCACGAGGCGAGTGAGGCTTTCGATCTGCGCGTCGTTGGGCTTGAGCTTGTTGAAGTCGCCCATCATGGCGATGCCGATGTTGCCGTCGTTGGCGCCGCCGGCGTGCGCGCCCAAGTACTCGGCGCGGCGGCCCTCGACGACGCGCCCGTCGCCCGCGATCAGGAAGTGGTATCCGATGTCGTCGAAGTTGTCCTTCCCCTCTTGGCCGCGGCCGACCATGTGGTAGTGCTGGATGTTACGCACGGCCTGGGCCGTCTCGGCCTCGTTCATCGGGCGCGGTCCCTGGGTGTGGTGGACCGTCACGCGGTAGGGGCTTTGCGGGGAGTTGGAGCCGCGGCGCGCAGCCGCGCGCCAGCCCAAGCGGCTCATGATCGGCGCCACGCTCGCGAACTTCTGCTGAAGCTGGAACGAGGCGAAGCCGATTAAGGTCTGGCCCGCGTCCTTGGCGGTGCCGGGCGTGGCGCCGCTCTTAGCGTAGTCGTAGTCGTCGGGCAGCGGGACCGAGGCTCCGCGCAGGTCGCTGATGCGCTCGCCGGAAGAAGCCGTATAAGCGATGCGCTTGCCGCGGGCCATGGTCGAGCCCGCAGGCACGCCGAAGCGGGAATCGGAGACCGCGTCGCGGACCTTGGCGCCGTCAAAAAATGCGCTGGCTTTGCCGGCGCCGTCCTCGGGAGCGGCACCGGAGAAATCGGTGGCGGGGGCATACGCCATCAGCTGTTTGTTCTGCGCGGTGACGCGCTGTTGAGCGGTCTCTTCCTGGCGGGGCGAAGACGAGCGCGGGCGCACGGTCGACGAGCCCTTGTCTTCATCGCAACCGGAGAGAATCATCGCGGCGATCACGGCGCACGGGATTAGGCGTCTCATGCCCGCAGTTTAATAGAAAAAACGGGAACGGGAATAGGTCGAAAGGCCTAGAGGACGGGGTCCTAATCAGCCTAGGCGGTGCCAGGCTTTAATGATTGAGAAGTTCGCGATTCTAAGGCTTAAATGCCCTCTGAAGCCCTGTTCGTGCCAGGCTTTTAGGCGTTAAGCATTAGTTCGCATGGACTTCAACCACTGCGCCACGCGCGCCATTCCGTCTTCCATTTTCACCTTCGGCTTCCAGCCCAGGTCGCGTTTGGCGGCGGTGATGTCGAACCAATGGGCGGTGGTGAGGGTGTCCACGAGGAACTTGGTCAGCGGCGGCTCGCTGCGCAAACGCAAAGTTTTCCAGGTGGCCTCGCACGCGGCCGCGAGCTTGTAGGCGAGCGGCTTGGGCATGCGCTTCTGGACCGGACCCAGGCCGGCGGCGGCGAGCATGCGGTCGACGATCTCCCAGAACGGCCGGGGATCGCCGCCGGAGAGAAAGTAGGCGTTGCCGGAAATCTCCGAGCGCGGTGCCAGCTGGATCGCGGCCAGGATGTGGGCTTCCACGCAGTCGTCGATAAAGATGGCGTCGACGAGCTTGTTCTCGTCGCCGATGCGAAACAGCCGCCCGGCCTTTTGGCGCGAGACCACGCGCGGCAGGAGGTTGCGATCGCCGGGGCCCCAGATGAAGTGCGGGCGCAGCGAAACGGTCGAGAGCTTGTCGTGGTCGGCCGCGAGCACCATCTGCTCCGACAGCGCCTTGGTCTGAGAGTAATACGAGTCGAATTTCTTGGGATACGGCGCGCTTTCGTCGACGCCGCTGATGTCGCCCCCGTGGAACACCACCGACGGCGAGCCCGTGAACACGAGCTTGTTGATCCCCTGCTCCTGGCACGCGCGCAGGACATTCTTCGTGCCGTCGACATTAACGGAGTGGAACTCCTCGTAGGGCCCCCACAGGCCGATCTTGGCGGCCACATGAAAGACGACCTCGCGGTCGTCGCAGGCGGCCTTCACGGACTCGTAATCGGTGACCGTCCCCTTGGCGCAGTCGATGCCCAGGGCTTCGAGGTCCGCGTAGTTCCCGCGCCCGAACACGCGCACGTCATCGCCGCGCTCGCGCAGGCGGCGCACCAGCGCCGCACCCATAAAGCCGCCGCCGCCGGTGACGAGCGCCCTCATTCGAGCTCTCGCGCGGCCCACACGGCCAGGGCTTCGCGGTTGATCTTGGCGTTGTGACGAGTATCGACCGGAAAAGTTGGATGGAAAAGCACGTCCTTAATATCTTTCGTAAATTCCGGTCTTCCCGGGAGATTCAAAATATCTTTTTTGAGCTCGTCGCTCGGAGCGTTCCCCGGTTCCAGTTCCACGCACAGCACGGGGTTAAGTCCCACCCCCACCAACGCGGTTCTCTTCACTTTCGGATGGGCGTTGAACACCCCTTCGACGCAGATCGAGTATTGAGTTCCCTTCTCCGTTTTGACCTTATGCGCCTTCCGTCCGCAGAACCACAGCCGCCCGATATCGTCGTAGTAGCCCAGGTCGCCCATGCGGTGCCAATGGCTCGTCCCGTCGCCGATCTTGGCCTTGGCCATGTCGTCGACGCGGCGGAAGTACTCGCCCGTCACGACCGCGCCCTTCACCGCGATCTCCCCCACCTGTCCCTGCGGCACGCGCAGGTCCTCGCTCCAAGTCTTGATCGGGCCTTCCTCGATCTTAATGACGGCGGCCTCGATGCCCTTCACGGGCCGTCCCACGCACACGCCCTCGCCGCGCAAGGTCTTGGCCGCGGTCTCCTCGAGGATCTCGAAGGACGAGATGAGCGCCACGGGCAAGGCCTCGGTGGCGCCGTAGGGCGTGTAGATCGGCACATCCTGATTCAGCATCTTGGCGAACGACGCCAGGACCTTCGCGGGCACGGGCGCGCCGGCCGACATGACGCGCTTAAGGGTCGGAAGCGCAATTCCGTGTTTGGCTCCGAAGCGACCGACCCGGTCGAGCAACGCCGGCGAGCCGAACAGCTGGTGAGCCTTGTATTTCTGGACCGGGACGATGATCGCCATCGGGTCCACCAGGCCGGGCCGGGTGAAGTCCATGTCGGGAATCACCACGGTTTGGCCGAGCGCGAGATCGAACACGGCGAACAGCGGGAAGGTGGCCACGCTGACCTCGCCCTCCTTGATGTCGAACAGCTCCTTCAACTGATCGACCTGGGCGGCGAACATCGAGTGCTGATAGACGGCGCCTTTCGGCGCGCCGGTGCTGCCCGAGGTGAACAGGATCGCGGCCCGCACATCGGGCGTGAGCGCCGGCAGGTCGAGCGTGCGCGCGGCGCCGAGCTCGCGCATCGTCTTGAGCGTGGGCAGGCCGAGCGACGGGCCACCGGCCACGATCTTGAGCCGCGCGCTCGGCGCCCAGCCGCCGGCGGCGCGCGCGATGTGGGCCTTGGCCGAGCCCACGAAGGCGTCGGGCTCGGACTCTTTGAGGCAATTGCCCATGTTGGAATAGCCGATCCCGGGATCGATGAGCACCGGCGTCATCCCGGCTCTAAAAAGGGCGAAGGCCGTCGCGAAAAAATCGCGCGACGGCGGAATCAGGACGGCCACGCGCTGGTGGCGCTGAAGCCCGGAGCGCAGGAAGCCCTGGGCGAGCAGCTCGACATCCTTGCCGAGCTCCTCGTAGGTCGTGACTTGGTCGCCGTGTATAAGGGCAGGAGTAGTCCCCAGCCTCTTGGCGTTGTCGAGCAGTCGCGAACCGATGTCGGTCATGCCGCGACGGGACTGCGGACGAAGTCTCGGATCAGCGGGATCACTTGGCCGCGCTCGTCCTCGAGCAGGAAGTGGCCCGCCTCGGGGTAGCGCTTCACGGCCGCCTTCGGGAAGCGCTTGATCCAGCCGTTGAGGAAGGCCTCGTCGAACACCCAGTCCTTGAGGCCCCACGGCAGGAACATCGGGACATTCTTGAGCTTCTCGAGCTTGCTCTCGGTGTCGACGACGGTATTCCACGCCTGGTCGCCGGGCTGAAGCGGGATATCCTGCACGAAGCGGTGCACGGCGCGGCTCTGCGTCCAGCCGTTATAGGGCTCGTGATAGCCGTCCATCTGCTCGGCGCTCAAGGTCACCTTGTTGGTGCACGAGCGCAGAACGACGCGGCGAATGAAGCCGAAGGCTCTCAAGGGGATTCCGGTGAGGTTGCCCCGCATAATGGTCAGTCCCGGAGGAAAGGGCTTCTCCGCGGGCAGGCGGAAGCAACTCGTGTTGAGCGCGACGATGGCTTTGATCCGCTCCGGATGGCGAACGGCCCAGGACATGCCGATCATGCCGCCCCAGTCGTGGACGATCAAGGTCACGGGCCCGCTCGGGGCCACGCGCTCCATGAGCTTGTCCAAATCGTCAACGCGAGACTTGAGCGTGTAGTTGTAGTGCGCGTCGTCGGGGCGATCGGACAGACCCATGCCGATATGATCGGGGACGATGCAGCGGAAATCGGGAGAGAGAGCCTTCACGACTTCGCGGAAGTAGAACGACCAGGTGGGGTTGCCGTGGACCATGAGCACGGTCTCGCCCTTGCCCTCGTCGAGGTAATGCATCTGGTAGCCGCCGAGGTCAATTCGGCGGCCGGCGAAAGGGTACAGCGTCTTGTCGATCACCACTCGAGGCCCAACATCATGCAGTTCAGGCCCGACCCGATGCCGATGAAGCCGACCTTGTCGCCCTTCTCGAGAAAGCCGCGCTCCTCGGCTAAAGCGGCGGTGAGCGGAAGGCTCACCGTGCCGATGTTGCCCAGGAACTCATAGGTCGGGAAATCCTTGTCGGAGCCGACGCCGCACGCGGTCAGCAGCGCCGTCGTCTGCGGGCCGCCGACCTGATGGGTGATGGTCTTGTTCATGTCGGCGCTCGTCCAGCCCACCTTTTGGGAAAAGCTCTTCCAGGTCAGCTTCGCGAGCTCCATGCCGTTCTTGAGCACGGCGGGCGCGTCGGTGCGCATGAAGTCGCGGTCCCACTGGCACAGGTCCCAGTGCTGGGGTGCCGCGAGCGTCGTGCCGCCCAAGAGCTTCGGGCCTTTGCGACCGAACGAGCCGTCAGTGAGAACCACCCCGACGGCGCCGGAGCCGCCGGTGAGCGTCGCGACGGAGAGCTTGAAGTGCTCCATGGTCGGGTTCTTGAGCATGGACGCGATCATGGACTCGTTGATCTCGCGGGCCGACTCGCAGGAAACGACGAGACCGGCCTTGATCTGGCCGAGCTCGATGCGGTTGGCGATGTCGACCATGCCGGACATGACGCCGAGGCAGGCGTTGCTGATGTCCTGCACCACGCAGTCGCCGCCGACCCCAAGTTTAGAAGCGACCGCGCAGGCGGTCGCGGGTTCGGAGGATTCTTTGCAGACGCCGGCGTAGAGAACCACGCCCAGGTCGGAGGCCTTCACGCCGGCCTTCGCGAGCGCCTTCTTGCCCGCGTTGGCGGCGCCGTCGGAGAGTTTGAAGCCTTCATTCCACCAGCGGCGCTCTTTGATGCCCGTGAGCGCCTCGATCTGGCCGATTTGAAAGCGAAGGGCATCGTAGACTGGTTTAATGCGCTTCTCAAGGGCTTCCGAGGTGATCACATTCGGCGCGAGTTCGTAGGCGAGGCCGTCGAGAGTCACTTTGTTATATCGCATGGAAGTTATTCACTCTGTTCACAGGTCCAACTGTCGGCAACGACAGTTACGAATTCACCTTGAGCGTAAAGTCGCGCATCTCGTACACCACGAGCCCGTCGCGAAGAAGGTAGCCGTCGGCGGTGAGCGTCTTGGCGGCCTCGTCGACGGCCGTGATCCAGCACTGGACCTCGACTTCCTTGTTCACCGGCGTGTACTGGCCGCGGTACAACCAGCGGTGAGTCTTGCCGAGGACCATGTTCTCGAATCGTCCCGCGCCGGGCCAGCGGTCGCGGGCGTGGCACTTCATGAGTTCTATGAAAGATTCGAGCCCGAGCGATCCGGGGCAGACGGGGTCCTGATAGAAATGGGCGGCGAAAAACCACTCTCGCGGATTAACCGCTCGATGTCCTATTAGAGCGCCGAGGCCCTTCGGGCCGGCGTTGTCGTACTGCTCGACGCTATCGAGCATCAGGAGCATCGGGCCGGGTAGAGCCGGCAAGCCGTTGCTTAGAAGCAACGAACGTCCACGGGTATTAGGCACGAACGGCTTGGCGCCGCGCAGACCGACCTGTTGCAACAACGACTCCTTCGTGAAGAAGCCGAACTCAGTCTTGCCCTTGTACACGAGGCGACCATGACCGTCCGTCATGGTCATATCGTAGTTCTGAATGATCATGCCGCCGGACTGAGAGACCTTGGTCATCACCACGCTCGTGATCAAGGTTCCCGTCTCCGGCGTGACCTCGATGTGCTGGATCGCGTCGCCGCCGAGGTTTCTAAACGACAGATCGATCGGGCTCGTCAACGCGGAGCCGCAGTAGGCGGCGAGCCAGCCGCAGGGCTGGAGGGCCACCTCGAGTAGGACGGCGAAGGGCATGGTCGCCTGGCCGTTCTCGCGGAAGTACCAAGCATCCTTGGGGATGTCGTACTCGGCGGTGGCGGCGGCGCCCGCCTTCAGAACGAACGGAGCGCCCTTCGTTTCAACGATGCGGTCGAGGAACTGGTAGGGTGGGCCGGGCAAGCGGGCCAGGATCCGATCCTTGTCGAAGACCTTGTAGGGTTCCCCGAAGGCCTCGGACGGATTGCCGTTAGAGTAGGCCATGATCTTATCGGGGCCGTACAGCACGACCTTTTCTTTCCAAAGAGATTCGACGGCGGCGCGATTTGTGCCGGAAAGTCTTACGGACATATCCGTGATCTGCACGATGTTCTTGTCATCGGAGTACATGAACGCGTCGGCCACGCAGAACGGCGCGCCGTCGGCGCCGTAGCCGAGTTCTTTAATATGCAGTTCGTAGCGCGCCTTCTTCGTTTTGGCGAGCACCTGGCCGCGGCACTTGAGCTGGGAGGCGATGCCGGGCATGGGCTCGTGCCAGACCGAGCCCTTCTCCCCCACCCAACCCATGCGCATCAGTTGAACGCGCAGCGTGTGGAGGCAGCATTCGTACATCAAAGTGCCCGGCATGACATTGTCGTCCTTGAAATGGCAGACGAGATGCCAGTCATCCGGATGAATATCCATCTCGCCGACGGCACGGCCGAGGCCGTAGCGGCCTCCCTTCGGATCGAGCTCGAGAATGCGATCGACGAGCTTCATGCGGCCGCCGGGCAAGGTGTCGGGCGTGAAAGGGATGTTGGCGAAGGCCGGCCCGAAGGCAGCGCCGAGATCGCCGGCGCGCAGAGACTTGAATTGGGACTCCGTCAGCGCGATCTTCTCGTTGAACGGCGCGAGCGGCTTCCAGTCGGCCGGGAGCTTGCCCGGGACGGGCTGCTTCTCCGCTTCGGTCAGGACGATGCCCTTGCCCTTGGCGAGTTCGGCGTTGGTGAAGAAGCCCGCGCAGCCTTTGCGCATCGTCAGCAGCGGCTTGCCGTCCACGGTCGCGTCGTAGCGGAAGAAGAACAGCCAAATGTCGTCGTGCTGGCCGAAGCCGTCGATGGAAATATCATATTTAATCACTTGCCCCGGAAGGGGCAAGTGATCATGGAAAGTCACGATCGCGTCGAGAAGCCGGTAAACCGCTTTGCCCTTGGTCTGCGTATCGATTCCCAAGTATCCTGAAAGAAACAGGTCGGCCTGGCCGGCCTCGACCGCGATGCAGGTCGGGATACGCCCGCCGTCTAAGTACCAGCCGTCGTGCAGAACATCGTGCTCGGTGACGCACGAGCCCGCCTTCATCGAATTCGGAGTGCCCGTGACGCTGACGACGCGGTCGCACAGCATCAGCGGCTCCTCAGGCAAACGCACCCTCGTTGGGTACGCGTCCACATGCGCGAACGCTTCGCCGAGCACCTTGCCGATCTGGCCCGAGGCGAATTCCAG
>JAYTIP010000122.1:0-2997 GCA_043731745.1 Elusimicrobiota bacterium
GGTTACATTATGAACATGGACGCGACACAGCCGCAGTGGGAAGACATGGTCATCCGCGAGGCGCCCCCGGTCATCAACCTGGCGCCCGCCTCTCCCAAGCCCGTCGCGTTCCGCCCCAAGGTCCAGGCCGCCTACCTCGCTCACGAGCTGCGCGCGCCGGTCACCTCGATTCGCCTCGGTCTTGAGATCCTGTCCGAGCAGATCGAGGGACGCCTGCAGGGCGATGAGAAGCAGATGCTTTCCTTGGCGATCCGCAACACGATGAGGCTCGAGGGCCTCGTCAACGACATCATGGATTACAGCAAGATCGCGGCCGGCAAGCTCGCGATCGTCAAGGAACCCTGTGACGCCCGCCTGCTCGTCGACGACGCCGCCGACAGCCTTCGCGCCATGGCCACCGCCAAGGGCGTGAAGATCGCCAAGGACTACGCGCCGCTGCTGCCTCGCGTCGCCGCCGAGAACCGCCGCGTGGTGCAGGTCCTCATGAACCTGATCTCCAACGCGATCAAGTTCACGCCGACCCGAGGCCTCGTGACCGTCACGGTCGCCGAAGGCAAGTACGAGCACGCCGGCACCTTGATCTTCAAGGTCAAGGACACCGGCTGCGGGATCGACCACGAGGACCTCGAGAAGGTCTTCGGCATGTTCGAGCAGGCCGGCAACGCGCAGCGCCAGGCCTCCGGCACCGGCCTCGGCCTGACCCTCGCGCGCGCGATGGTCGAGCTCCACGGCGGCCGCATCTGGGCCGAGTCCTGGAAGGGCTCGGGCTCCACCTTCTGCTTCACCATCCCGATCGCTCCCGTCGACATGATCCGGCCCGTCAAGGTCTACGCCGAGCCCTTCGAGATGCACGGCCTCCTGGCCGACGTCGCCCGCCGCCTCAACGCCTTTCTAGCGATGTTCGTCTAGGCTTGCTAGAATTGGCTCGATGAGAGCCTCCCTCGCCGTTCTAACCGCGCTCACTCTGTGCGTCCGCGCCCGCGCCGACATCGGGCCCGCCAAGCCCCTGTGGAAAACGGGCGTTCGCGGCACCGTCGGCAGTTCGCACTACGTCGGCCGCGGCGCCTACCTGCAGTACGGTGACGACTGGCGGGTCAAGGGCAGCTACTCCGACTACCGTCAAGACGGCAGCACGGGCACCGTACGGACCGCGTCCGTTCGTGGCGGCTACCAAGGTGAAAACCTTTCCGCTGGAGCCAGCTTTTCCGTCTCACCGCGAAACGCAAATTACGCCAACCGCTCCTTCGGCCTCGACGGCTCCTGGACCTTCTTTCTCGCAGATGGCAAGGACGACGCGGCGCCCTCGGGTCTTGAAGAGGTGGAGCTCGGCGGTTGGTGGACGCAGACCCGCCACTCTCAGATCATTCCCGCGACCATCTTCGCCGTGCGAGAGCGCAACGTCGTCATCAACCAGCACGACCTCGGCGTCAGCGCCGCGCTGACCGGCTGGGACTTCACGCTCTCGCTCGACGCGTCGCGCACTTTCTACGACCAGGATTTCAGCGCCCTGCCGTCCGCCGCGCTTCAAATCCAGCGCCTCGGCCAAACCGCCGCTCTCGTCAACGGCTTCCCCGACCGCAGCGGCAGCGTCCGCCTCGAGTACGAGCGCTGGAAGCGGGCCGTCCCGTACGTCTCCTTCTCCGCGACGCGCTACAAGATCCAGCCGCAGCCCGCCTCGGCCACATCGGGCGTCGGCGTGGCGTTCAAGCAGGGCGCGTTCGGCCTCGACCTCGGCCTCGAGCGCACGCGACAGAAAGGTTCTCCCGACACGAAGTACTTCAACTTCGGCGGCAGCTTCCGGTTCTGATCACCGCCTCCCCGGCGTTCCGGCAAAGTCGTCCGGTCCTGCTGACGACATTCACCAACAAGGTCGGCTCGATCGGCCTCAGCCTCATTACGATCCTCCTCGTCAAACGGGGCGTGTCGACGGGAGAGGGGACGTTCGTCCTCTCGACGCTCAAGTTCACGATGCTGGCGGGCACCCTCGTGGGCGGCTACCTGACCGACCGCTTCAGCTCCCGCTCGCTCGTGCTCGCGGCGCTTCTTATGTCCGCCGCGGGCCTGGGGCTGTTGCCGTTTCAAACTTCGCTGTGGCTGATCCTCGCCTTCGGCATGCTCGCGCAGTTCTCCGAGGCGCTGATGAACGTGGTCCAGCGCCTCTTGCTCATGGACCAGGTCGACCACGCCCATCAGAAGGAGGCGCTGGGGTGGATGCGCATGGTTAACAACTTCGCCCAGATCTTCAGCTTCTCCGTGGCCGCGCTCGGCTCGCGCCTGGGGCTGACGCCGCTGATGCTTTTTGACTCGTCGACCTCGCTCACCGCGTTCTTCATCGGTCGCGAAATCCTGCCGCGCCGCGAGGGGCCTTCGCAGAAGGGCCGCGGCCTCGGCGGCGAAAAAGGCGCGGGCGTCGCGTCGAAGTGGACCTTTTTCCGCTGCGCGCTGGTCCTCATGGGCTAGTCGTTCTTTTACGAGTTGTTCCTGGAGGGCGGCGCGGGCCGCCTCGAAATCCTCCACCCCGGGGAGGGCCTGCGGCGCTTCTCGACGATGATGATCCTCAACACCGTGCTGTGCGCCGCCTTCGCCGTGCAGGCGACGAAGCTCTTTCAGAAATCCTGGATCGCGATCACGGGGGGAATGCTGCTGACGGTGGCGGGCGTGCTCCTGGCGGGCTGGGGCATGTCGTCGCAACTGTGGGTGTTCGGCGGCATGCTGTTCATCACGCTCGGCGAGCTCATGATCGGTTCGGTGGCGCAATACACGCTCATGCGTCTGACGCCCGGGACGAAATCCGGCTTTTACTACTCGCTCGGCATCACCTTGATGCAAAGCGGCCGCATTCTGGGCGCGGGCTCGGCGTTTCCGCTGCTCATCCACGCGTCGGGCCTGGTCCCGTTCACCGCTATCGCCCTGCTCGTGCTCGCCGTTCAGCTCGTCGTGCTGTGGTCCTTGCGTGACGAGGTCGAGCGGCTCGCGTAGCGATTTGCTAGACTCGCT
>JAYTIP010000123.1:0-5489 GCA_043731745.1 Elusimicrobiota bacterium
TGGCGAGCTGCTGGGTGATGGTGGACGCGCCCTGCACGACGCGGCGGGCCAAGGTGTTTCGGATGGCGGAGCGCAGCATGCCCTTGGGCGAGATGCCCCAGTGCTTGAAGAAGGCGTCGTCCTCGACGGCGATGACGGCGTTCTGGAGGTCGACGGGAATCTTGGAGAGGGGCAGGAGCGCGCGCTTTTCGATCGAGAGCTCGGCGATGACGGTGCCCTTGGAGTCATAGACGCGCGTCGTCAGCGAAGGAGCGTAGTCCTCCAAAGTGTGGATCGGGGGCATGCCCTCGAAGAGCTTGCGCAGGGCGACGGAGCCGGCGCCGAGGGCCACGAAGGCGAGCAGGGCCAGGAGGTAAAAACTAGTACGAGTCATGAAACCCGATTCTACCATTTCGTACACTACGGGCATGAAAATCGGCTTCCACGGCGGCGTCGGCGAAGTGACGGGCTCCCGGCACCTGCTCGACGCCGAGTGGTACAAGATTCTCCTGGACTGCGGCATGTTCCAGGGCCACCGGGCGGAGGCGCGCGCGAAGAACGCGCGTACCCCCTTTGACGCCAAAACCGTCGACGTGCTCCTGTTATCCCACGCGCACATGGACCACAGCGGGAGCATCCCGCTCCTGGTCAAGAACGGATTTAAGGGGACGATCCGCTGCACCGACGCGACGAAGGAGATGACCGCGCTCATGCTGCGCGACTCGGCCCGCCTGCAAGAGCAGGACGCTTTCTTCTTTAATAAGCTTCACGCGAAAGACGGGCAAAAAATCACCCCCCTTTATACCGAGGCCGATGTCGAGGCCTGCCTGCCCCTGTTCAAGGCCGAGCCCTACGAGACCTGGATCGTCCTGTCGCCCAAGGCGCGTTTCCGCTTCCACAACGCGGGCCATGTGCTGGGCTCGGCGATGATCGAAGTCGAGGTCCAGACGGCCGCGGGTAAGCGCATCGTGTTCTTTACCGGCGACCTGGGACGGCGCAAGGCGCTGATGATGGATTCCCCGAACGCGCCGAAGGATGTGGACTACCTGCTCATCGAGAGCACCTACGGCGACCGGGTCCACGAGACCGTCGACGATGTCGAGGGCATCATGAAGACGGTCGTCGCCAAGGCGATCCGGGAGAAAGGAAAAATCCTCATTCCCTCCTTCGCCCTCGAGCGCACGCAGGAGATCGTCTTCGTGCTCGAGAAGATGATCCGCCACGGCCAGATCCCCCACATACCCGTCTATGTGGACAGCCCGATGGCCATCTCGATCACGGAGATCTTCAGCAAGTACCTGAGCGGGTTCTCATTCTCCCCCGAGTTCAAGGACTATGTGGCGAAGGAAGGCGACCCGTTCGACTTCAAGGCCGTGAACTACACCAAGACCTCTCAGGAGTCGATGAAGCTCAACGACATGAAGGGGCCGATGATCATTCTCTCGGCCTCGGGCATGTGCGAGGGCGGACGGATTCTCCATCATCTGCGCAACAACATCGAGAAGAAAGAGACCCAGATCCTGATCGTCGGCTACCAAGGCGAGGGCACGCTCGGCCGCCGGCTGCAGGAGGGCGCCAAGCAGGTGAAAATATTCGACGTCCTGCACCCCGTGCTGGCCCAGGTGACCACGCTTCACACCTTCTCCGCCCACGCCGACCGCGACGACCTTCTGTGGTTCATGAAGACCGCGGCGCCGAGTCCCCGGACGATCTTCCTCGTCCACGGCGACCCGAAGGACCGCGTGGCACTCAAGGCCCACCTCGCGGCCGAGGGCCTCACGCGCGTCGAATGCCCCGAGTACGGGCAGGAGTTCCCTCTGGCGTGAGCGCGTACGATCTCGTCGTCGTCGGCGGCGGCGTCACGGGCGCGGGCGTGGCCCGCGACGCGGCGTTGCGCGGCCTCAAGGTCTGTCTGCTCGAGCGCGGCAAGCCGGGCGGCGGGACGACGGCGGCCTCGACCCACCTGATCCACGGAGGCGTGCGCTACCTGCTCTATGACCGCCTGACGACTCATTCGTCCTGCTGGGACTCCGGCCACATCGTGCGCACCGCGGGCGAGTTGCTCACCCGCCTGCCCATCGTCTGGCCGGTCTATAAAGGACACAGCCGCGGCCTTGAGACCGTCGAGACGCTTTTCGAGCAGTACGACCGCTTTCAGCCCATGAAGTACGGCCGCCCGCATATGCGTTTGACCGCCGAAGCGGCGCTCAAGATCGTGCCGGGCCTGGCCCTCGAGGGCTTGCTCGGCGCGCTCGTCTTCGACGAGTGGTGGGTGGACGCCGAGGCGCTGGCGCGGCGGACGCTCGAGTCGGCGCAGGCCGCGGGCGCCGAGGTCCTGCTCGACACCCCGGTCAGCGCCGTGCTCAAGGACGGAACGCGCGTGAGCGGCGTCGTCGCGGGAGGGCGGGAGCTCAAAGGGAAGATCACGATCAACGCCGCCGGTCCCTGGATCGACAAGGTGTCCTCGCTCGCGGGCGTGCGCATGCCCCTGCGCCTCATGAAGGGAACGCACCTGATCTACAAGAACAAGGCGCTCAGCCCCGTCGGGCTCCTTCTCGAAGCCGAGGATCGCTCGCGCTATGTTTTCGTGGTTCCTTCCCCCCTCGGCACCTGGGTGGGCCCGACCGACATTCCCGGACCGCTCGATCCCGACCAGACGCGCACGACGGACGAGGAGATCGGCTACCTGACGCGCTCGGTGAAGCGCTACTTCAAGAATTGGCCCGAGCGCCACGACTCGACGATCGTCGGCTCGCGTCCGATCCTGGGCCAGCCGGGCTCCGAAAAGCTCCTGTCGCGCGACTTCGAGGTGTTCGACCACGAGACGCGCGACGGCGTCCCCGGCCTTTTGACCATCGGCGGCGGCAAGATGTCCGACTACCGCGTGATGGCCGAGACCGCGGTCGACGCCGCGTGCCGCAAGCTCGGTGTCACCGCGCCGTGCCGCACGGCCGAGTTCACTTTGGACGGCAAGCCCGTCGGGGACATTCCCGACTGGCCGCATCCGAACCCGGAGCTGAAGAAGTTTCTCCGGACGAAACCGTTGCTCCGGGAATTGCACGCCTTGTCGTATCTCGGCGCCGGCATGGCCGCGCATCTCGCGCGACGGGCGGCGGGGCTTTCCCCCATCGGCGACGAAGCCGAGTTCCGCCGGCGTTACTCTTAGAAGTTATCCCCAAAACTTTCAGCGCTGAAAGTGCGGTGGATAACTCCCAATCAGTAAACGCCGCGCTCCTGGTACCAGGGCAGGCCGCGCAGCGAGGGCTTGAGGCAGTCGACGAAGATCACGATGCGGTTGTCGTTGTGAACATAGCCCCAATGGCCGGTGCCGCGGATGCGCGAGCCGTCCACCTGGCCGTCGCGCAGGATGTCGGGGCGATACACTTCGACCTTGCTTGACTCCTTGCCGCACACCGGCAAGTCGAGCGCGGGAATCTCCGCGAGATACTTCGGGACGAGCCTCTCGAGCTTCTCAGGGATGATCTTCTCCGTCTTAATGTAGTCGCCCAGGCGCGTTTCGAGCTGCGCGAGGCTCGAGCGGGTGCCGTCTTCTTTGACCCGCGTCTCGTTGGCGCTCGTCTCTTTGTCGAAGTCGGCGGCCGCCTCGTCCTTGCCGCCGAACATGCCCGCGCAGCCCGCCGTGAACAGGACCGCCGTGACCGTCAGAATGAGGTTTTTCACGCGTCACCTCCGAAGGATCGCAAAATCGCGCCGCCGCCGAGGACGGCGTCGCCCGAGTAAAACACAGCCGACTGCCCAGGCGCGGGAGCGCGCTGAGGCTCTTCAAAGAGGACCGTCGCCGTGGCGTCCGGCCCCGGCGTTACCGTCGCGGGCGCCGGCGTGTGGCGATGGCGGATGCGGACCGCCGCTGAGACCGGCGACGACGGCGCGCCGTGCGGCCAGGTCAACGCGCCGACGACGATCTTACGAGACCAGGTCTCGTCGGCGCCGCCGACGATGACGGCGTTCTCGACGGGGTCGAGGCGCACGACGTAGCGGGGCTCGGGTCCCGACAGGCCGAGACCGGAGCGCTGGCCGACGGTGTAGGACGCGAGGCCGGTGTGACGGCCGAGCTCCTTGCCCGAGCGGTCGCGGATCGGTCCCGGCTTAATGCCGGGAGCGTCGGCGGCGGCGTGGGCGGCGACGAAGCCGCGCACGTCGCGGTTGGGCACGAAGCAGGTCTCCATGCTCTCGGGCTTCTCGGCGGTCTTAAGGCCGAGCTCGCGGGCCTTGGCCCGCACGGCGTCCTTGCTCATCGAGCCGACCGGGAAGTCCGCGCGGGCGAGCGCCTTCGCGTCGAGCGCGTACAGGAAATAGCTCTGATCCTTGTCCGGGTTAAGCGATTTGAGCAGACGCCCGTTCTCGACGCGCGCGTAGTGCCCGGTCGCGACGGCGTCGCAGCCCCAGGCCTCGGAGAGCGCGAGCAGATGGCCGAACTTGAGCGAGCGGTTGCACTCGACGCACGGGTTGGGCGTGCTGCCGCCGAGGTACGCGTCGAGATAGGGGCGGATGACCTTCGACTCGAAGATCTCGGCCATGTCCGAGACGTAATGCGACATCCCGAGCTTCTCGGCCACGCGCTTGGCGTCATCCACATCGGCCGGGGAGCCGCAGCAGCCGAAGCCGGTCTCGGTGCGCGCTAAAATCTTCATGGTCACGCCGACGGCCTCGTCGCCGCGCTCGACGACCAAGGCGGCGGCCACCGAGCTGTCGACGCCGCCGCTCATCGCGACGAGCACGCGGCGTTTCACGCCGCCACCTGAGACGCGGCGCGCAGCTTCTCGACGGCCTTGGGCAGGACGGCCAAAAAGCGGTCGGCGTCGGCGTCGGTGCTGCCCCAGCCGACCGAGACGCGGATCGAGCCGGTCGCGAGCTCGGCGGGGACGCCCATCGCGGTCAGCACATGCGAAGGCGTGGACGCGCCCGAGGAGCAGGCGGGGCCGCTTGAGACGCAGATGCCCTCGAGGTCGAGGGCGACGACGAGGTGGTGGCCGTCGACGCCGGGGAAGCTCAGGTGCGCGGTGTTGGGCAGGCGCAACTCGGCGTGGCCGTTGAGGCGCGCGCCCTTTATCTGGAGCGCGCCGGCCTCGATTTTCTTGCGCAAGGCCAACGCGTGGGAAGCGGCGTGCGACAGCTCGCGGCCCGCGAGTTCGCAGGCGAGGCCGAAGCCGACGATCGACGCGGTGTTCTCGGTGCCGCCGCGACGGTTCTTCTCCTGATGGCCCGTGACGATCGGAGACAGCCGCGTGCCGCGCTTGACCCACAAAGCACCCACGCCCTTGGGCGCGTTGACCTTGTGACCGGACACGGCGAGCAGGTCGACGCCGAGCTCCTTGGCGTCGATCTTCAACTTACCCAGCGACTGGACCGCGTCGGTGTGGACGAGCGCGCCGCAGGCGCGGGCGGCGGCGGCGAGCGTGGCGACCGGCTGTAGGACGCCGGTCTCGTTGTTGGCGTGCATGACGCTGACGACCGAAGTCGCGTCGTCGAACATGGCCGCCATCGCGGCG
>JAYTIP010000124.1:0-5724 GCA_043731745.1 Elusimicrobiota bacterium
AGGACGGACAGGCGTCGCCGCAACCCATCGTGACCACGGCGGCCCACTTACCCGCGGGTAAAGCGTCGAGACCCTTCGAATGCTGTTCCATCAAGTCGACCTTCTTCTCGCGCATGACGACGACGGCGGTGGCGTTGACCTTGCCGGAGGGTTTGGAGCCGGCGCTGAAGGCCTCGACGATACCTTTTCCGTGCAGTCGAGCGAACCCTTCCGCCATCTGGGAACGGCAGGAGTTCTCCACGCAGACGAACAGGACTTTCGGTTTATCGCTCATTTAATCGCAGGTCCTTCGGGGTTGGGCGCCCAAGCGTTTCAAATCGCCGTTTGTATCCGCTTCTCCGTCCAAGCAGGCCACCAGGGCCTTGCCGACCTTGTCCGTTCGTTTGACGAGAGCGTAGTGACGCCACTTGCCCCTTTTCTCGACGCGCACGAGCCCGGCGCGTTGAAGGGCGCCGAGATGGCGCGAGACGGTCGGCTGAGGCAGGCGCAGAGCGTCCGTCAGGTCGCAGACGCAAAGTTGTCGCCGGCGCAGTAGGCGCAGCGCGCGGCGGCGGGTGGGATCGGCGAAGGCGCGAAAAAGCTGATCATTCATATTCGCTTAGGCGAATATGATAGCACCGGCTTATCCACACTGTCCACAATCACGACTGTTGTCAACAACAGTTGACGGGGCGCTCAGTCTTTGCCAGCGGCTTTGTTCGCGGCCTCGAGCTTCTTGTACTCGCGATTAAGCCGCCAGGAGGCGTACAGCCACGCCAACGCCAGTGGAATGCCGAGCAGGGCCACCTGGGTGAGACCGCCCCCGAGCGCGGCGACGGCGAGCAGGAGCAGTCCGGCGACGAAGCGCGCCGTACGGTACACGACCATCTCGATCGCGGGCTTCACCGTATAAAGAGTTTCGTGGTCGGTCGCCGCGTAGGTGGACTCCTTGGCGGTCTTAAACCAAGTGTAGCGCGTCACGCCGTCGAGGCCGAAGAACACGGCCGCGAGCCCGAGCGTGGGCATGAACGGGAACAGCGCGAACAGGACCAGATTGACGAGGCCCGCGGTCATCAACGCGCCGCCGATGCCGATCTTGCGCAAGGTCAGGCCGACGAACAGGGAACTTGCCGCGAAGGACGCGAGGCTCGTGTAGAAATTCACATCGGCGAACATCTGCGTCATGCCCTTGGGGTCGCCCGCATGCGTCGCCGACACGGCGGCGCTGTAGAGATAGTTGGTGATGTCGGGGACCAGGCGCTCGAGCGCGACGATCGCGGTGAGGAAGATCAAGAACTTGGAACTCAAGATGGTCTTGATGACGCCGGGCTTTGCGGCGGACCCGCCGGCGGGCTTCGCATCCGTGGCGGAGCGGCCCTTGGCGCGGCTCTCCATGAAGAAGAAGATCGGGAGCACGGCGGCGAAGATTCCCGCGGCGATCATCAGCATCGGCACCGGGCCCATCGAGCCGACGAGCAGTTTGAGAAGCAAGGCGCCGGCGATCGAGCCGAGCGGCGCGCCGGCGGCGATGAAGCCGAACAGGCGCTTGGACTCGTCGTGCGTGAAAACGTCGTTGGCGTACATCCAGAAAAGCGTCGTCGACATGATGCCGAACACGTCGGTCCACAGATAGTAGCCGATCGCGACCGACGGCATCGCGGCGGCCGAGACGGCGAACGCGCCGACTGCCAAGGTGACCGCGAGCATCGTCAGCGAGCCGCCGATGAGGATTTTGCGCGGAACTCGCACGAAGCGATTGAACACGAAGACGACGGCGCCCGTCAGAAGCGCGCTGCCCATGTACACCCAGGGCAAGGTCTCCGGGCCGAACTTGGTGAGGAGCAAGGCGCCGCGCGCGGGGCCGATGATGGAATAGGCGGCGATCGTGAGGAAGTTCCAGGCGAACGCCGCCATGACGAGGGGTCCGGCGCCGTCAGTCATCGCGGCGTTCCAGCGCGCGACGAGGGGTAACCGCTTCGCGGTTCCTTGAGATGTCGACGGCGAGAGGGCGGGAAGGACCTCGGAGTGTTTGCCCGCTACTTCGTCCGTCTCGGAGGGACGGTCCGTCGACCCCGAGAAAATCTCGTCGCCCGCCTTTTTCCCGACCTCGGCCGGCTTCTCCGGAACGGACGCCGCGGCGAGTCGCGTCGCGGCCACGGCCAAAAGAGCTTTCGGTGCCGCGACGAGGGCGGCCTTTTCGGTTTTCGCGACTGGGACCGCCACCGGAATCGCCGCGACGGGCAACGCCGGAATCGCCTCCAGAGGGACGAGGGCTGACGGAATCAAGGACGCCGCCGCAGTTGGCGCGATCGAGGGCGCGGGCGAAGGGGTCAGCGACGGCGACAAAGAGCCGGTCAGCGGCAACGACGGCAGAGCGAGCGCGCCCGGCGCGACCCCGATGACCACAGGACCCGTCACGACCGGCGTGACCGTCGGGACCGCCACCCGCGCCTGGGCGAAAGCGCCCGACGGAAGGGCCAGGAACAGCGCGGCGGCGAGCAGGCGTCGCATCCTTATTAGGATACCCCGTCACGCCACCTCCCTCCCAGGGCCGGAAGGGCCCCCGTCGGGGACCGAAGGCCTAGCCCTCAAGCCGCGATCCCAGAACCTTTTTTATCTTTTCCCACTGGGCGCTCAGGGGCTCGCAGGGCGCGCCGACCTTACGAACGGCGTCGAGCAGCGGGAATGAGGACGACTTCCCCCGCGCCCACTTCCCATCGACGAAATTGAGGCTGGTCTCGGTCGCGCTGAGATTCTCCTTCTCGATGCGCACGCGCGCGTCCGGGAAGCGATCGTTCATCGAGTCGAAGATCCAGCTGACCGCCCGGCGCGGCACCAGCCGGCGGCGCAGACGAGACCACTCGGTGATGAAAGCGAGGCCGCGTAGAACATCGTAATCGTAAAAGCGCGGAAAACCGATGTCGAGAAAGCGCGGGTCCATGAGCTGGCCGTCCTTCTTGCGAAAAGCGAGCTTGCGCTCGAGCAGATACTCCGCGCCCAAGTCGACGAAATGCTCCTCGCTCGGCGTCAGCGGTCGGCCGGCGGCGAGGACGGCCTCGAGCACGGGCAAGGTGGACTGGATCGAGGACGAGCCCCCCTTCTCATATACCTTGTCGTCGCAGTTGAGGCCGCCGTCGGGCAATTGATAATGCAAAAACCACGCGCGCATCCACGGCGCTCGATGATCAAGGTCCAAGCCGCACGCGGCAAGGGTCTGGTACATGTTGCCGAGCCCGCAATGGCACAGGCCGTCGCGGTGATAGTCCTTGCCCGGCGCCAGGGGCTCGCGCGGATTGGGAAAGAAGCGCGGGTACTTGGCTTCCATCACCGCGAGCATGGCCTCGGCCGCTTCCTTCGGAATCGCGTCGGCGCGGCCCATCTCCCACAAGAGGGTCATGTGCCACCAAGGGGAGTCCCACTTCGGCCAGTAAGGATCGAGCGCGAGCGAGTCCGTCGCCTTCTTCGAAGCCAGGTACGCCGTCGAGACGGCGACCCAGCGGTCGATCATCGGCGCGGCTTGCGCGCGACGCAGTCGAGCACGGCGGGCGCCACGAATAAACTTTCGGGGCGTTTCGCCGCAGCCCGCCACGCGGCGGAAACGCGCCGCGCGGCGGCGGGCGAAAACGGCTTGATCTTGCCCAGGCGTGGCATCACGCCGAGGAAATACCAGGACGCCCAGGTCCAGACCGCCGAATCGGGAAACCCGGTCTTGAGCTCCGCCTTCGCCGATTCGGGAACGAGCCCGGCCTTCTTGTACATTTCCTGCAGATGGCCGCCGATGCTCGCGTCGCCGCCCTGCGTTTTAAAGAAGGCGATGTCCGCCGCGATGAGCTCGGGCCAATCCTTCGGCGTGGGATAGAGCATCATGGACTCACGGTGATAGTCCTGGATCGCGATGCGCCCGCCGGGCTTGAGCGCGCGCGCAAGCTTGCGCAGGTGCTTAACCGGCTCGGGCAGGAACAAGAACACCCAGCGCGCGAAGATCAGGTCGTATTTATTCTCGGGCAAGGGAGCGTCGATCAAATCGCTCTCCCAAATCGTTCCCTCCTTGCGGCCGTCGCGCGAGCACAATTTTCTAAGATGCGCCGCGAAGGGCTTGCTGCGCTCGACGGCGTCGACGGGCCCCTTCACGCGGCGGCGCAGCTCCATGTGCAACGAGCCCTGGCCGGGACCGATTTCCAAAACCTTCATGCCCGGCTTCACGCCCAAGCGGTCGAACAACGCGAGCGAGACCGGATCCCACAGCTTCGCCTGAAATCTCAATCGCGCGGCCTCGCCGCGTGAGTCTCCGAGCAGGTATTTAAATCGGGCCATGGGCCATAATAGCAAAGGGGGCTTGACAACGGCCACATATGTGACTATAATAGTTACATTATGGCGGCCAACTCGAAGTTCGCAGTCGCGGTGCACGCGCTCGCGGTGATCGCTCACCACGACGATCAGCGTCACACCTCGCGCGCCATCGCCGGCTCGATCGCCACCAACCCCGTCGTCATCCGCCGCCTGCTCTCCCAGCTCGCTAAGGCCGGCATCGTCGAGTCCACGCACGGCGCCAAGGGCGGATTCAAGCTCGCCAAGCCCGCGGCCAAGATTTCCCTTCACGACATCTACGCCGCGGTCGAGGACTGCGGCGGCATGTTCGCCTTGCACGCCAAGAAAAACGAAAAGTGCCCCGTGGCGTGCCAGATGGCGACCATTCTCCAGGGCGTGTTCGCCCGCGTGCAGTCCAAGGTCGCCCCGGAGCTCAAACGCACCACTTTGTCGGATGTCGTGAAGCAGCTCGGTTGACGCGGTCTTTTTTTTGAAGTAAACTGTAACTAGAGAGGATACATATGACGACCCAAGCCCATGACAAGACGGTCCAGCCGGAAACCCTCGTGTCGGCCCTCAACTGGCGCTACGCGGTGAAGAAGTTCGACGCCGCCGGGCGCATACCGCTCGACAAATGGGAAGCCCTCGAGGAATCGCTCGTCCTCTCTCCCTCCTCCTACGGCCTGCAGGCCTGGAAGTTCCTCGTCATCGAGGACAAGGCCCTGCGTGCCAAGCTCCAGGCCCACTCGTGGGGCCAGAGCCAGATCGTCGACGCCGATAAGCTCGTCGTCTTCCTCGTTAAAAAGGACGCCGGCGCCGCCGATGTTCAGCGCTTCGTCGACCGCATCTCCGAAGTGCGCCGCGTGCCCGCCGAGATGCTCGAGGGCTACAAGCAGATGATGATCAAGTCCGTGTCCTTGCCCCCCGAGAAGGTCGAGGCCTGGCTCACCCGCCAAGTCTACATCGCGCTCGGCAACTTCCTCACCTCCGCAGCACTCCTCGGCGTGGACGCCTGCCCGATGGAAGGCTTCGACAAGGACGAGTACGACAAGATCCTGGGCCTGCACGCCCAGGGCTGGAAGTCCGTCGTGATCGCCACCGCCGGCGTGCGCGCCTCCGACGACGCCTACGCGAAGAACACGAAGGTCCGCTTCCCTAAGGCGGAACTGGTCGCCAAGGTCTAAGCGATGAAAGCCATCCTGGTCCGGGCGTACGGCGGTCCCGAGGTCCTCGACTACGCAGAGGTCCCCGCGCCGGCGCCCGGACCGGGCGAGGTTTTGGTTTCGATCAAGGCGATCGGGGTCAATCCCGTGGATGTGTATCTGCACACCGGCAGCTACACGCGAAAGATCGCTTTGCCCTACACTCCCGGCTCCGATGCGGCGGGAATCGTCGAGGCCGTGGGCGCCGGCGCCTCTTTCAAGCCCGGCGATC
>JAYTIP010000125.1:0-5072 GCA_043731745.1 Elusimicrobiota bacterium
GTCTCCTTTAAAACCCTCCTCCTCACTGACAATCAGGAGCTCCAACGAGTCGTCGGCTGTCAGGGATAGAATCAATTACTCCCATTCCGAATGTATAAAAAGGGCCGCTACTACATCATCGTCGGCGCGCCAGAGCATCGAAAGGATATTTCTGTCGAAATTTTCGTGGACAACATACAGTGGGCGGAAGTCCATGATGAACCGGGATATCCGGTCGTTGATTTTCGCCAACCACCTGGCGGCGCTCCCGAAATCAAAGTAGCCGACGCACTCGACCTTCTGAACCGCGCCATCAAAATGTTGGCCGATAGGCCGCGTAAAGCTTAAGCGCTCAGACCGGATCTCCGTTGCTTAAAAGCAACGAACCGAAAAAGGACACCTTCCCCCCGCCCTCCTAGCCCGCCGCCCCGCAAAAACGCTAAAATGGCGGCATGCCCGTCGAGACCGCCGACTACACCCTCAACGAACTGATGTGCGTCCTCGCCGCCCGAGAGATCGGCGACGGCGACGTGGTGTTCGTCGGCATCGGCCTGCCCAACCTGGCCTGCAACCTGGCGCGCGCCACGCACGCGCCCAACATGACGCTTATCTACGAATCGGGCGCAGTCGGCGCCGTGCCCGACCGCGTGCCCCCCTCGATCGGGGACCCCGCGCTCGTGACCGGCTCGCTCATGGTCACCTCGATGGCCGATATTTTTCAGTGCTTCCTGCAGAACGGCAAGATCCAGATCGGCTTCCTCGGCGGCGCGCAGGTAGACAAGCACGGCAACATCAACACGACGGCCGTCGGTCCCTACGACGCCCCCAAGGTGCGCCTGCCCGGCTCGGGCGGCGCCTGCGAGATCGCCCAGCACGCCCAGCGCGTCTTGATCGTCACCAAGCTCGACAAGCGCGCCTTCCCGGAGAAGGTCGACTTCATCACCTCCAACGGCAAGCGCGTGAAGAAGGTCATCACCAACATGGGCATTCTCGAGCCCGACGCCACCGGCGAGCTCACGCTCACCGCCCTGTATCCCGGCGTGGAATTCGACAAGGTGCAGGAAAACGTCGGCTGGCCGCTCAAGAAGGCCGCGCGCCTGGCCGAGGTCGCCTTGCCGACCGAGAAAGAGATCAAGCTTCTGCGCGAGAAGCTCGACCCCAAGAGGCTCCACATCAAATGAAGATCGCTCTCGCGTTCCTCCTACTCGCCGTCTCCGCTCGCGCCGAACTGCGCGAGATCACGACGATGGCCGACATCGTTCCGGCGATCGACACCGCGACCATAGTCGTCTTCGACATCGACAATACTTTAGTCGAGCCCGTCGGCCAGCTGGGCAGCGATCAGTGGTACTACTACCTGGTCAAGGCCTACCAGCGCGACGGCATGACGGCCGATGCCGCCGAGACGAAGGCGGGCGAGGTGTGGAGCAAGACCATCGCGACCGTGAAGGTCAAACCCGTCGAGGCGATCACGCCCGACCTGATTCGCGCCCAGCAGAAGCGCGGCGTGAAGGTGATGGCGCTGACCGCGCGCGGGCCCGAGGACGCGGCGACGACCTTCGCCCAGCTCAAGGCCATCGGCGTCGACTTGACGCTCACCACGCCCTACAAGGGCGAGCTCAAGACCCCGGAGAAGGGATTGTTCTCTCACGGCGTTTTCTTTCAAGGCGACGCGCCCAGCAAGGGGCAGACCTTGGTCGCGTTCTTCAAGAAAACCGGGCTCAAGCCCAAGCGCGTCGTCTTCGCCGACGACAAGCCCAAACACGCGATCAGCGTCGAGAAGTCCGTGCGCGAGGCCGGGATCCCCGTGATCTCCTTCCGCTACGGCGCGACCGACGCGAAAGTGAATTTTTTCAACTCAATGATGGAAGAGGCGGCCACTCCCGCTCAGGCCGACCTGCTCTTCCGGGGAAAATAAAATGGCTCAAGCCACCACCGACACGAAACAGATCATCTACTCGCTCATCGATGTGGGCCGCATTCACCCGCCCAAGAAGCAAGTGCTCAAGGGCATTTACCTGAGCTTCTATTATGGCGCCAAGATCGGCGTGCTCGGCGACAACGGCTCGGGCAAGTCCACCTTGCTGCGCATCATGGCCGGAAAGGACGCCGACTACACGGGCCAGATCACGCAGTCGAAGGGCTACACCGTCGGCCTGCTCGAGCAGGAGCCTCAGCTCGACCCGGAAAAGACGGTCAAGGAGACCGTCTCCGAGGGCGTGGCCGAGACGATGAAGGTCATCGCCGACTACAACGCCATCAACGACCAGCTCGCCGACCCGAACCTCACGCCCGAGGGCATGGAGAAGCTGCTCGAGAAGCAGGGCAAGCTCCAGGAAAAGATCGACGCGACGAACGCGTGGGAAATCGATTCGACGCTCGAAGTCGCCATGGACGCCCTGCGCTGCCCGCCCTCCGATCAGAAGTGCGGAACTCTCTCCGGCGGTGAAAAGCGCCGCGTCGCGATGTGCCGGCTCCTGCTTCAGAAGCCCGACATTCTCCTCTTGGACGAGCCCACCAACCACCTCGACGCGGAATCGGTGGACTGGCTCGAGCAGCACCTGTCCAAGTACGAAGGCACCATCATCGCCGTCACCCACGACCGCTACTTCCTCGATAACGTGGCCGGCTGGATTCTCGAACTCGACCGCGGCGAAGGAATTCCCTATAAGGGCAACTACGCGTCGTGGCTCGAGCAGAAGGGCGAGCGCCTGGCGAAGGAAGCCAAGAGCGAGACCAAGATGCAGAAGGCTCTCGCCGAGGAGCTCGAGTGGGTGCGCCAGGGTGCCAAGGGCCGCCAGGCCAAGCAGAAGGCCCGTCTCAACAACTACGACAAGATGCTCGAGGAGTCGCAGAAAGAGAAGTCGTACGACGCGCTCGAGCTCTACATTCCTCCGGGGCCGCGCCTGGGCGACACCGTCATCGAGGCCAAGGGCATCGCCAAGGCCTACGGCGACAAGTTGCTCTACGACAACCTGAGCTTCCGCCTGCCCCCCAACGGCATCGTCGGCGTCATCGGCGCAAACGGCGCCGGCAAGACCACTTTGTTCAAGATGATCACCGGGCTCGAGAAGCCCGACGCGGGCACCTTCAAGGTCGGCGAGACGGTCAAGCTCGGCTATGTGGATCAGAACCGCGTGCTCGACGGCGAGAAGAACGTCTGGGAAGTGATCTCCGACGGCCTCGACATGGTCAAGCTCGGCAAGCTCGAGATGTCGTCGCGCGCGTACTGCGGACGGTTCAACTTCGCCGGACAGGACCAGCAGAAACTCGTCAAGAACCTCTCGGGCGGTGAGCGAAACCGCGTCCACCTCGCGAAGATGCTGAAGGAAGGAGCGAATGTCCTGCTCCTCGACGAGCCCACCAACGACCTCGATGTGCACACCTTGCGCGCGCTCGAGGAAGCCATCGAAGCGTTCCCCGGCTGCGCGGTCGTCATCAGCCACGACCGCTGGTTCCTCGACCGCGTGGCGACCCACATCCTCGCGTTCGAGGGCGACTCCGTGGTGACCTGGTTCGAAGGCGACTTCGCGGCCTATGAGGCCGACAAGAAGAAGCGGCTCGGCGACGTGGTGCCCAAGCGCCTCCACTACAAGAAGCTGACGCGCTGATGACGGCGGCCTCCGCGCTCTATCCCGCGGCGCTCGCGGCGACGCTCGCGGCCTGGGTTCTGTGCGTGCCGGCGGCGGCGGGACGGCTCAAGCGCCGCCTCGCGTCGGCCCCGCGCGGCACGGGCTACCTGCTCGCGGTGATCGTGCTCGCGGCGCTCGCGTTGCGGCTGACGCACGCGCCCGCTCATCAAGTCTACGACGACGAGTTCGAGCACCTCGACATCGCCCGCCGCGTCGCGGCCACGGGCGTGTTCGCCGAGACGACGGTCGGCGGCTTACCGGGTTGGGATGTGATGACGCGCCCGACCTGGCCCGGCGGACACCACATCGCGCTCGCCGCGGCGTTCAGCCTCTTCGGCCCAGGGGAACGCACGGCGTTCGTCTGGAGCGCGGTGCTCTCGGCGCTGTCGGTCCTGTTCGTGTTCTGGGCGGCGCTCGAGGCGTTCGACGACGAGCGCGGCGCCCTGGCCGCAGCCTTCGTATGGGGCGCGTCGCCCCTCCTGTTGCGCTACGCTCTGGCCACCGACCTCACGAGCTCGTCCGTTTTTTGGATCGCGGTCGCGCTCGCCGCGTTGCACGCACGCGAGAAGGAGCCCGGACTCGACGCGTTCGCCGCGCTGTCCTTGGCCTATGCGGTTCAGGTTCGTCCGGAGAATGTCTTGCTCATCGGGTATGCCGTGCTGCTGCGAGCCCCGCGCGCCGTCTATCTCCCCGCCCTCGCCGGCTTCGCCGTGCCCGCCGCAATCGCTCTCGCCAACCGGTCCGACGGCTTGCCCGGCTACTCCGCCGCGTCGACGGCGCCGCTCGCGCATCTCGCGCGCCAGCTCGGGCCGAACCTGCGCTTCCTGCTCGGCCGCGCCGAATTCTGGCCCGTGCTCCTGCCCGCCGCGGGCGCCGTCGTCCTGCTCAAGCGCCCCGCGCTCAAGCTCATGGCGCTCTCGCTCGCGTTCCTGGCTTTATACGGTTGCTTCTTCCGCGGCCGCTTCGACGCGGGGACCGAGGACCGCTATGCGCTGAGCGTGATCTTGCCGCTGTCCGTGGCCGCCGCGCCGCTGTTGTCCGGCGCCGCCGTGCCCGCTGCCTTGCTGGCCGCCGGCCTCGCTTGGGTGGGGCCCGCGGCCCCCGAACCGGAGCACGAAGCCGCGCGCAAGTTCCTCGCCGCCTCCGCGAAGCTCGTACCCGAGCGCGCCTACATCGCCGCCTTCAATCCCCCCTTCGTGCGCGAGGTCGCGGGGCGGCCCGTCGCCTGGGCGCCCCTGATTCTCGAGGACCTTCCCGGCTTCGAGGCCAAGCGCGCGTCTGCGGGAGCGGCGCCGGAGCTCGTGCTGTACAAGGACTGGGCCTGGCGCTCGCGCGCTGAGCAGGCCGCGAAGCTCGAGAGCGCGCTGGCCGCGGCCTACGATTTCTCGCCGCTGGCCGACAACGGGCTCGACTCGCTCGTGCGGCTCAGCCCAAAACTTCGCGCGCGACGATGAGGGACTG
>JAYTIP010000126.1:0-6194 GCA_043731745.1 Elusimicrobiota bacterium
TGGGCCCTGCCCGATCCCAAGCGCATGCCGCTCGATGAATTTCGCGTCGTGCGCGACGACATCGAGGCGCGCGTGAGGTCTCTGATCGCCGACATCACCGGTGCGTAAGCTCGGAATCGAAGCGAGCGCGACTTTCGCGCTCGTGTTCATCGGGACGGGCGCGTGCGTCGTGAACGCGGTCTCCGGCGGGCGCTTGGGAGTCGCCGGCGTCGGGCTCGTCTGGGGCGTCGCCGTGTGGCTGTTGGCCGCGTGGAGCGGCGCTCACATGAATCCGGCGGTGACCCTCGCGTTCAGGCTCTCCCCGCGCGAATCAGGAGGCCATTTCGCCGCTCAGGCGGTCGGAGCGCTCGCGGCCAGCCTCGCCTTGCTCGTGATTTTCCGCGAGCGCGCGGGTTCCCTCGGAATGACCTCGCCGGCGGCGGGAATCGCCGTCTCGTTCCTGCTCGAATTCGCCATGACCTTCGTGCTGGTGCTCGCGGTCCTGCGCCTACCCGGCCGCTTCGTGCCGGCGGCGGCGGGCGCGATCGTCGGCCTCGAGGCGATCTTTGCGGGACCTTTGACCGGCGCGTCGATGAATCCGGTCCGTTCGTTGGCGCCCGCCGTCGTCTCGGGCCGCCTCGACGGCCTCTGGATCTACCTGCTGGCGCCGCTGCTCGGCGGCTGGGCGGCTTCGCTTACGCCGGCAGCCCGCCGCGGAACATGAAGTAGACGGCTCCGAGCAGGCACAAACCCGCCCAAAGGAAGTCGAGCCGCAGCGCGCTCTTCATGTACAGCACGGAGAACGGCACGAACACCGCGAGCGTGATCACTTCCTGCATGATCTTGAGCTGAGGCAAGGTCAGCTGCGAGTAGCCGATGCGGTTGGCCGGGACCTGGAGCAGGTACTCGAACAACGCGATCCCCCAGCTCGCGAGCGCGGCGATATACCACTTCGAGCCGCTCAGGTTGCGCAGGTGCGCGTACCAGGCGAAGGTCATGAAGATATTCGACAGGACCAGCAGTCCGGCGGATTTGATGATGACGGGCATGTCGCCTCCTAGGCGAAGATCAGCTTGTAGCCGGCGATGGCGAGGACCGCGGCGAGCAGGCGCTTGATCGCGAGAGGAGGCAGCTTGCGGCTGCCGAGATAAGAGCCCGCGAGTCCGCCGAGCACCGCCGCGACGGCGAGCGCGGCCGTAAACGGCGGGAATCCCTTGCCCGCGCGAAGGTGGCCCGCCAGACCCGAGATCGAGTTCACGAGGATGAACGCGACGGAGACCGCGGCGACCGTCTTCGTCCGGCCCCAGCCCATGAAGATGGCCAACGGAGTCAGAAAAATTCCGCCGCCCGTGCCCGTGAGGCCCGACAGCAGTCCGAGAGCCGCGCCCGCGCCGAGCGCGACAGGCCGCGACGGGCGGACGGGGACCGGCTCGGCCGGCTCGGCCATGGCGAAGCGGGCGGCGGAGGCGAGCAGAACGAGACCGACGAGGACCTTGAAGGCGTGCGTCGGCAAGGTGATGTAGCCGCCGAGGAAGGCGAATGGAACGGAGACGGCGGCGAACGGCCAGAATAGATCCCAAGAAAAGTGACCGGCGCGGCGGAACTGCCAGGTTCCTTGCAACGCCACGAGTATGTTCAGCGCGAGCGCGGCGGGTTTGACCTCCGCCGGTGCCAGTCCCGCCAAGGTCATCACCGCGATGTAGCCCGAGGCGCCCGCGTGACCGACGCACGAGTACAGGAACGCGACCGCGAAGACGCCGAGCGCGAGCAAGGTCACGACGTGTGCGTCCAACTCTCGGGATCGAGCATCTCGGCGACGGAAGCGAGCAGGACCAAGCGTTCGACGGGTTTGCGCAGAAATCGTACGCGCGGCTCCGGCGGGACCTGTCCTGCGTAACGCACGGTTTCGGTGCCGCTCAAAAAGAGAACGGGCATCAGGCGCGTCTCTTCGCGGCCACGCAGATCACCGAGAAGTTGGACCCCCGTCTTGCCCGGCATCTGGTAGTCGATGATCGCCAGCGCGGGCTTTTCCTTCAAGGCGAGCGCAAGCGCCAGTGAGGGGTCGTGGCACACCAAGGCCTCGTGGCCGCCCGTTTTGAGGCACTCGGCCACGAGCAAGGCCAGCGCGGGTTCGTCGTCGACCACGAGTAACTTAGCCAAGGATACGAGGATATCGCCGTCGGGGCGCCGCGTCAAGCGGGATGTGACCGTAACGGCCTTGCGGCGACGCCTTAACGCCGTTAGAATGAGGGTAATGATGGACTCCGCGCCGAGCCGCGAGTCCGGCTTCGTCGAATCTCTCATCGATTCGGTGACGGACCCCGTTTTCGTCAAAGACCGCAAGCACCGCTGGGTGCTCTTTAACGACGCCTTCGTGGCGTTGCTCGGGCGACCGCGCGTGGAACTGCTCGGCAAGTCGGACTACGATTTCTTTCCCAAGGCCCAGGCGGATGTGTTCTGGCGCCAAGACGAACTGGTCTTCGAGACCGGGCGGGAGAACTCCAACGAGGAGATGCTCACCGACGCGAAGGGCCAGACGCATGTGCTCGTGACGCGCAAGGTGCGCTGGACCTCGGCCTCCGGCGAAAGCTTCTTGATCGGCACGATCCGCGACATCACCGAGCTCGTCAACAGCGCCGACGACGCCAAGCGCAGCAAGGAGCGCCTGCACCGGGCGGAGAAGCTCGAGACCTTGGGCCACTTGGCGGGCGGGATGGCGCACGACTTCAACAATCTTCTGACGGCGATCGTGGGTTGCGCGGACCTGCTGCTCGAGTCATTGCCCGCGGGTGATCCTTCACGGCGTGATGTGGAGGAAATCCGCGTCGCGGGCCGCCGCGGTGCGAATCTGACCGGGCGCCTGCTATCTCTGACGCGCCGCCCCGCGGGGTTGCCGCGTCGCGTAGCGCTCGGCTCGATCGCGCACGGCATGATCGACATGCTACGCCGGCTTCTACCCGCCGATGTCGATCTCGTGCTGGCCGCGAAGAAGAGCGCACCGGCCGTGCGTTTGGATCCAGGCCTCGTTGAGCAGGTTCTGCTCAACCTCGTCGTCAACGCCGGCGAGGCCATGCGCGGGGGCGGGAAGGCGACCATCGAGGTCGCCGACGCGCCCAAGGGAGGGGGCGGGCTGCGGGGGCGCTGCGTGCGGCTGACGGTGCGCGACGACGGGCCCGGCATGAGCGAGAAAATCCGCTCCCGGGTATTCGAGCCGTTCTTCACGACCAAGCTTAACGGAAGCGGTCTGGGTCTCTCGACGGTCGCCGAGACGGTCCGCCGTAGCGGCGGCGCCGTGAGCGTCGAAAGCGCCCCCGGCAAGGGCTCGGCCTTCCACGTGTTCTGGCCCGCCGTCGCCGGCAAGGCCGTCGTCGAGCGCGGCGTCCCCGCGCCGGTGCGGTCTTCGGCCGGCGGACGAGGGCGCGCGCTGGTCGTCGACGACGACGAGGCGGTCCGACGCTTTTCCGCGCGCTGCCTCGAGCGTGAGGGTTACGAGGTCGTCTCCGCCGAGAGTCCCGCCGAGGCGCTTAAGCTCGCCGAGGCCAACGACGGTCTTTTCGAGCTCTTCGTGATCGACGTGGTCATGCCGCGCATGCGCGGTCCGGAGTTGGCCGCGCGTCTCACCGCGCATCAGCCCGGGGCTCGCGTGGTCTTCACCTCGGGGCGGCGCAAGGAGGAGTGCGCTCTGCCCGACGACGGCGCCCCTTTCCTGGCCAAGCCCTACTCGGCCAGAGACCTGATCGCCAGCGTCAGCGCGCCGCGGCGCGCCGCAAGCGGTCCATCACGGCGCGCCCGACGCCCCGGTCGGGCACAGTCTCGACGAAAAGAGTCTTGACCCTGGCGGCCTCGGCGCGCCGCAAAGCCGCGAACAGCTCGCGCGCGTAGGCGGCGCTTCCGCCGCGCACGCGCTCCGTGAAAGCGGGGCTCTTGCCCGCGAGGGGGCCGCGATGGACGAGGCCCGCGCCGCGTCCGGACAGCCCCGCAATCGCGCCGTGACGGACCATCGAGGGGCTGACGAGCACGACGCGACAGGACGGGGCGTAGTGACGATGCCGGGTGCCCGGAGCCGCGGGCGCGGCGCGTCCGGGGGCGGCGACTTCGACGCCCGCGGCGCGCGCGATCTGCTCGGAGGTCACGGTGCCCTGACGCAGGATGACGGGGCGCTTGCCGCGCGCGTCGACGATCGTCGACTCGAGGCCTTTGCGGCACGGGCCCCCGTCGAGAATGAGGGGCACGCGGCCGCGGAGGTCGCGCAGCACATGGGCGGCGGTCGTGGGGCTCGGCCGTCCGGAGCGGTTGGCCGACGGGGCGGCGACGGGTTCGCCCAAGACGCGTATTAAAGCCCGCGCGGCCGGATGCGCGGGACAGCGCACGGCGACGGTGCGCCCCCCGGCGGTGACGGCGGCGGGCACGCGCGCGGACTTCTCGAGGATTAAGGTCAGCGGCCCCGGCCAGAAGGCGTCGATGAGGCGGCGCGCCAGCGGAGTGACGCGGCGCACGACATCGGCCAGCATGACTTCGTCGCAGACATGGACGATGAGGGGATTATCGGAAGGGCGGCCCTTCGCGCGGTACACGCGTCGCGCGGCCGAGGCGTCGTAAGCGCGCGCGCCCAGGCCATAGACGGTCTCGGTCGGGAAGGCGACCAGGGCGCCGGCTCTGAGCAGAGCGGCCGCGGCCGCCAGGCCTTTAGCGTCGGCCCGGCGCAAGGCGGTGCGGCTCACGGAAGGGTTTTGCGAACGGCGTCGAGCTCGGCGAGGAAATCGGTCTCCTTCAACAAGCGCGCGCACATCCGCGCTCCCAAATCCTGTCCCGCGGCCACATCGCTCGGGTGGTGCACTCCCGCGATCACGCGCAAGTCGCCCACGATCTTTCCGTGCGAGGCGAGAGCGTTGGCGCGGGCGGGGAAAAGGCTGCCGAGCAGGCAGGCATCGAAAGCGCCGGCGGCGGCGTGCGTGCTGGGGTAGGAGGTGGCGCCTCCGGGCTTCGTGATGCAAGGCACGACTCGAGGATCGGCGTCGTAGGGGCGGGGGCGGGCGTACTGCTTCTTGAAGGCACCGGTGATCTTCGACAGCCAAGCCGAAGCCGAATCGATCAACGGACGGGTCGCGTCCATCTCGGCGGCGCTCAGGATTCCGGAGCCGCTGAACAAAGAAGAGAAGTCGGGGGTGAGCTCGGCGGCGGCGGCGGCGCACTGCTCGGGCGTGCGCGAGGCTTGCAGATTGAGTAAGGTCGCGTAGTCGGCGACGGATTCTGCCGAGCCGGGGGCGGGAGGGGGGGCCATGGTGAAATCGGTCGCGGGTATCTTCTGCCAGTCGGCGGCGGCATTAACGGCGAGAAACAGGGCGAGAACGGGCAGGAGGAGGGGTTGTTTCACCATGGACTTATTATAGCTCGCCGGGCGGCGTTGACGACCGCCGCCCCGGGGGCTATACTGCGCGCATGTTCGAGAGCGCGGAAGTGGGGCGGTCCGTGGACAAGAAGGAGTACGAGATGCGGGTGACGGACTTGCGCGCGCGCCTGCTCAAGGCCCAGCACGCGCTGGCCGCGACCCGCTCGCGCCTCGTCGTGGTCGTGGGCGGCGTCGAAGGCGCCGGCAAGACCGAGGTGGCCCGTCGCTTCCTCAGCTGGATGGACCCGCGCGGCCTGAGCGTCGAGGCCTACGGTGAATCCTCCGACGAGGAAAGCGAGCGCCCCGAGTACTGGCGCTACTGGCGTACCTTGCCCCCGGCGGGCCACGGATCGGTGCTCGTCGGCTCCTGGTACACGCGCCCCATCGTCGAGCGGACCTTCAAGTCGATCAGCTCCGGCGAGTTCGACCAGGCCCTGGACCGCGTCGTCGCTTTCGAGTCCATGCTGACGCGCGAGAACACCGTCCTCGTCAAAATCTGGCTCCATCTCTCAAAAAAGGAGCAGAAGAGGCGCTTCAAGGAGCTCGAAGCCGATTCCGACACGGCCTGGCGCGTCACCAAGCACGACTGGCGCTTCGCCAAGAAGTACGACCGCTTCCGCGATACCTGCGAACGGGCTTTGGCCCGGACCGGAACGGTCGAGGCGCCCTGGACCGTCGTCGAGGCGACCGACCGCCGCTACCGCAACCTGACCTCGGGCGAGGCCGTGCTCGCCGCCATCGAGAAAGGCCTCGCGCGCGCCGCCGAACACGCGCCCAAGCCCGTCCCCGACCGATCCAAGCCGCCGAAGATCACCGTGCTCAGCCG
>JAYTIP010000127.1:0-6742 GCA_043731745.1 Elusimicrobiota bacterium
GACGAAGTTCGGCTCGATGTCGCGAGTGCTCGGAACGGCGCGGCGCAGGTCACCCATCGCGCTGACATTCAGCGCGCTTACTGAGACGTCGGCGCTGAGGGGGACGGTTTGCGCTGAGCCCGGCAAGACGCGCACGCTTCCAAGTTGGATGGGGTCGTTGAGATAGTAAATCAGCGCATTGATGGCCACGGCGGCCCCGGCGTACGGAAGCGGTTTGCGCATTCTCTTGCAGGGTCTCTCCCCTGGCGTCAATTCCCCAATTTGTCCGATTTCCAAGCACGCGAATGCCGGAACGTCGGTGGCGTCGAAATTTTCGACGGTCAGCTGGAAGGAGGCTTCTTTGGTCACGGAAACGATCCGCGGGGCCTTCGTGTTGGTGATACCATCGCTTCGAATGTTTCCGGCCATCAACTCTTGACCCGCTGCCGACAGGCTGTAGGTCCCGTAAACTTGCACCGTTGAGGAGGTTCGCGGGAGCGTAAAGGTGATTTCCTCGCCCAAATCGGCGCCGCCGACGACGCTGACGTTGGCGAATTCATCTCCGCTTCGGATTATTCCGGGCGCGATGTAGTTGAAGCCGGTAGCCGGGCTGACCAAGGACAAGGTTACCTCGCCTGGACTACCGGGCCTGATAGCAACTCCATCGATGATAGTGGGGCCAATGCCGCCGCTGATACTAACGGATTGGCCGATCCCGATCGATTGCCAACTGCTTTTTCCCTCGTTATCGCGGATCAGGAAATGGAAGTTCTTAAAGTCCACCGCCGGGAAGGAAAGGGTGGCCGAATTGGATAATTCGGCGAGTTTTTCTCCGGTAAAGGGGTCGAATTGGAAGACCTTGTTGATTCCAGCGCTGGCGGTGAATTTCACGGGGATCACCCCGCTAAATTTGTTCGTCGTCGAATTGTAGGCGGCGCCTGTAGGGATGAGGCTGGTGTCAATGCTGTCGATGTGCCACGAGCCCTGCGTTATTTCATTGAGGGAGTTTTTTGCACTGAAACTGTAGGTACGATCCGGAGGGAGGTCGGTGATCCGGAATGAGACTTGGTGTATTTCTGGCGGCAACGAGCCAAGATTGGCTCCCGGCGGCGAGATTGCGGATAGATGCGCCCCTTGGGGGAGGTTGGCGACGATGCCGGTGACGCTGACGATTCCGGTGTCGTCTGTGATGGTGAAGTTGGCATTCCTTTCGGCTGTCGTGGGCGTGTAGGGGAGAGTTCCTCTAATTGGGAGAAGAATGCCTTCAATGCTCGCCAGAGGACCCGAGTGGCCGACTTTGAAAAGGACCGATTTTTCGTTGCCGAGGCCATCGATGGCCTTGAGCTCGTACTCTCCCTCTGCCAGATTCGAATAAGTTCTCGTGGCGGGATTTTCGCCCGACGCCGCGATTGCAGGATTGGCCGCAATCGCGTCGCCGGTCGAAACCCTCTTGAGTTCCAACTTGTAGATGCCCGAGGGGGTGGGGTAGTTCACGTTGCCGCCGGGGTCGGTCCCGGCCGGGTCAACCGCCTTCACATAAATCGTTCCGCCACCGGCGCCGCCCGGCTGGATGATACTGCCCTGCAAATCATTGTTTCGAATTTCGAGAGTTGGGGAAATCGGGTCGACCGTCTGGCCAAAAAGTTTAAGGAGGCCAGCGCTATAGTTGATCGAGAGGGGTAGCAGAGTCTCAATAAACCGTTGATTTAATATTTTGCCGTCACCCCCAGCCACTGCATCATACTTGTCAAAATAAAAGTGACTTGTTCCCGGCTGGAATGGACTCCAAACGTCATCGTCAGAAGGAAGTAGCCACCAGTCATTTGAAAAACTCGTTTCGGCGCTCCCATCGTATATCTTCGTTGGATCAAAACAGAGGGACTGCCCCAAGCGACCGGTGATTGACCAGTGAGGAGCCGCTTTGCAACTCAACTGAAGAGGCTCATTCGGCTGAGGCGGCACATAGTGCGCGACATAAGTATTGCCGTTGACATTTACTGCGCCATTCCCAGAATACTCGCCATATTGGTCTACGGATGTCGTTCCAAGTCCGCCAGAGAACGCGGCGGCGATATAGGTCGTTCTTGCCGTTATCTCTCCGAAATCAAGGGGCCCGAGTCCTACAGATCCATCGTAGATTCCTACAGGAGCCATCTGGACAGAGTTTCCGATGGGAAATTGATTAGGGCTCGTATTGCAGATATTCTCCGCCGCATTCTCAAGGTCAGAACCATCTGTTCCATCTAATCCAGGAAGGGCCGTTCCGAAAACCGTTACTCCAGGATGTGGGATGTGAGGATCATTGTGCACGTGCCCGGGCTGCGCCATATCTTGCGTCAAAAGATGAAGAACGCGGCCAAGAGTCGTGAAGGCCACATTTTTGGAGTTGGCCTTGTATTTCGTGACGGCTTGCGCCCAGTAGCTCCCAGCCCGGATTAAGGCGGTTTGTGGAAACCCTCCGTTGTAAAGAGTTAGCAGCGTATCATTGCCCGGCACATTTAGCGCCTTTCTATTTCGTGGATCATAGAAATGATTCAAAACGGCAGAATCCGCGTGCGGCTCGGTAGCCTTGTCTTCGTCTGTTCCTCCAAAAGACAAATCATTGCCGTAGGCGGTTAACTCTGAATAACGCCCAGAATTCCCGTCATTCAGCAGTTCGACAGCGCGCGATGTAATCTTGGGGTGCGTACAATCATTCCCGTAAGCACCGGCATCCCTTGCCTGGAAAAGGAGAAGGACGGCGAGTAAATATTTTTTCACAATCAGAGTTTTATTTTTACGTCTCGGATGAACATCACATAAACGATGTAGCCCCAAACTGAGATCAGGACAGCTCCAGTTTGAATCGCTCGCCGAGTCGCCAGCGGGCTTTTTACGACATCTCTCCAAAAGTAATAACTTCCCATGCTGACAAGAAGAAGGCCGCATGTTATTGGCAGGCCGCCGGTCAGCATGTTCAGCAGTAGCAGAACAAAAATGGCACCCACGCCTACTCCCTCCGCCTGATCATTTTTAACGCCGATGTGGCATCCATCTGGGCAGGATGCGATTTCGTTGTGCTTGCTCTTTCAAGAATTTCAGAGCCGTCATCGCGTTTCACTAATTCGTTGATGGCCCATTTGCGTGACATCCAGTCTTTGTCAGACAGTGCGCTGTCGAGATGATCGAGTTGTTCTTTCTTCTTTAGTTTCTTAATGCCCAAATGATGCGAAGCTGCAAACGCCTCATAGCGAACATCCCCTTGCTCCTTGGGGTTTTTCCAGAGTTCGTCCAAGTCTTTCATGTCGTCCTCTGAGCCGACAAAGCCAACTGTCGCAGCGGCGGCTTCTCTTGCCGCCCAATATGGATGCTTCAGTGACTTTTTGGCAATCGTGTATCCGGATTTATCGCCTCGCCGCGCAAGTTCCTGAGCCGAATTTAATTTGACGACATCGCTCGCATCCGCCAGAGCCGCCTTTAGGGGGACGACCGCGCTGTCACCTCCAATGTGAGAGAGATACCGGAGCGCGGTGACGCGGTTATTTACCGCCGCATCCACTTTGCTCGCCCGTGCAAGAACTTCAATCGCATCTTGGGGGGGGTAGTCCGAAAGCGAAATTATAGCGCGCTCTCTGACGAGCCAAACCGGATCTGAATCTATTAGCCGGATCAGAATATCCTTGCTCGTCCGATCTTTGAGCCGTTGAAGAAGTATAACGCTCCACTTCCTATTCATTGGATTTGCATCTGATGTGAGTGCCCGAATATTGCCTATCTCAGCCGTGTCAGCCAGCAGATTTTGAACAGCACGGGCCTGCGCCCCTGTCCCCTCCCTAGGCAAATCGCTGTAGTCGTTGGAATGATTCGCTCCGTAAGCCCCCTCTGAAATAAGCACAGCCAGGACGCACAGAACGTAAGCATTCTTTGTAAGAGCTCCTAAGTCATTTTTGTTGGTCATTCTTTTCCTAAATCCATTTGATATTTGGCCAGACGGTCGACCCGATTTCCCCAACCCTCGAAATTCGAAGCAATGATTTGGAAGGCAGTGTCATCCAGCCGCGGGAACGCGAACTGCCCCCCTCGGGCATCTATAAGTTGGAACTTAAGAGGGTTTCGACCGGCGACGCGATTGCGGCCAATCCGGCAATCGCGGCGTCGGGCGGAAATCTCGTCACGAGAACTTATTCGAATCTCGCAGAGGGAGAGTACGAGTTCAAGGCCATCGATGGCCTCGGCAACGAAACTCTGGTGCTTTACAAGCCGTTTGGCCTTCGATTCTCCCTCGATAGATTGGGTTAACCCAATCACGCCGAGCTGCTCAATGGGGCCCTGAACTTTGGATTGACCGGCGGCGACGGCTACGCCTGGTCGGGAATGTTGCGGCGGCGACGATCGGCGCTCGGTGTTCGTAATGCCCTTCTAGCGGTCCTCGAGCACTAAGCGAGGGATTGTAATTTGGACCGCTGGAGCACTGTAACCCCAGTCACTAATTTCGTCAAGGCCCTGGGCCCTTTTAGCCTTTGATGTCGCTTTGACATTGCAGGCGCGACGGAACTTTTCGCGATCTCAATCGTCTGGTAGTGTGAGGATCCTTCGCCGTCCGTTGTTCTGGATCGTACTCGCCGCCGCCGCCTGCGCGTGGGCGCTGCGGCGCGCGCCCGCGCGCGACGAGGCCTGGCTCGAGACGGCGCGCGCCGGCCCCGTGGTCATCCGCGGTCGCCTCGACGGTCCCGCGCGGCAGACGCGGAGGGGCTGGCGCACGGTTCTCCGCTTTGCCTCGGCGTCGGGGCCGCAACGCGCGCTCGTGTGGCTGCCGCGCGCCCGGGGCGTGGCGGACCTCGAGGCCGGTCGCGAGTCCGTGATCGCGGGCAAGCTGCGCCCGCCGCGCCGCCCGCGCGATCCCGGGGATTTCGACGAGGAGGGGGCGCTGACTTCGGCCGGCTGCGCCTGGGTGCTGCACGCGCGTGAGGTGACGATTTCAACGAACGCGACGCCTATTCGATTTCTACCGTGGGCTTGGGCGCAGCGCGCTCGTTTTTCGGCGGAGGCGGCGTTCTCTCGCCGTCTGCCTCCCGAGCGGGCGGCCTTGCTCTCCGGGATCGCGCTCGGCGACACCGGCGCCTTGTCGGACGAGCTCGCCCGCGCGGTGCGCGACGCGGGGGCCACGCACCTGCTCGTCGCCTCGGGCTCGAACGTGGCGTTCGCCGCGGCGGGGGCGGCGCTGCTCGGGTTGACGCTCGGCCTCAGGCCCTTGGCGCGAACCGCACTGACCTTGGCGGCGGCGGGATTCTATACCTTGATGACGGGGGCCGATCCGCCCTGCGTACGGGCTTGGATCATGCTGTGCGCGGCGCTTCTGTCGCGCGCCGCCGGGCGGGAAACGACGGCGGCGGCGACGCTTACCTTCACCGCGGCGGTCCTGCTCGTCGTCAATCCGGCGTCGGCGCTGTCGCCGAGCGCGGTCATGAGCGTGGGGGCGTGCGCGGCGATCATCTGGGCGGGCGCCGCGGCGGAGCGCCTGATCCCCGATTCCTGGCCGCGCCTGTTTCGCGAAGGGGCGGCCTTGCTTCTGGCGAGCGTCGCCGTGGCCGCGGCGCTGCTGCCGCTGTGGGTCGCGGTGTTCGGACGCGTCTCGCTCGTCGGGCCGTTCGACAACCTGATCCTGATTCCGTTGTCGGGACCGCTGCTCGGAGGCGGCTTCGCGTTGTGGGCCGCCGACGCGTGCGTGCCGGCGCTGGCGCCCGTGACGGCGCGCGTCGTGGGCGCGGGGCTCGCGCTGTTCGAGCAGACCTGCCGGCGCTCCGCGGCGTTACCCTGGGCGGCGGCCGAGATGCGTCCCTGGACGGGCGTCGAGATCGCGGCCTGGATTTTGCTCGCCGGCGCGGTGCTGGCGCTGCCGCGTCGCAAGACGAGCGCTCTCCTCGCGTGCTCGGCCGCACTTGTCTTCGGGGTCGGCCGGGCTTTGACGCCTGCGCCGCCGGTGGCGGCCGTCTTTTTGACGGACGGCAGCGTGCTCGTGCGCTTCAACGGAGGACCGGCGACGCATCTCGGCGCCAAGCCGCCGCGCGCCAAATCCCGCCGCGCCGCGCGCGTCCTGGGCGCCGGAGACCTGGCCCGGCGCGCCGTGGGCGGGCCGTGGATATTAAGGTTGGGGCGAGTCGAGATTCTCGTCGGGGGAGCCGAGCCTCCCGCCGTCCGGAGCGGCCCCGCGTCGGCTTTTGCTACAATCGAATCCCCTCGAGGTTGCGCGTTCGAGGTGGTCACCGATGGCGACTCGTACTATCTCCAAGATCCCCTCCGGCCGGGCGTTCGGCTCGGTCCTCATTTTCCGCAACGAGGCCAAAGCCGATTCGTCGCGGACGCTGGACTTCGTCCGGAAATTGCTCAAGGCCCGCGGCGTGCGCGCCGTGACGGCGGCGAAAGCCCCGACCGCGCGCTCCCTGCGGGACGCCGACCTCGCCATCGCGCTCGGCGGCGACGGCACCATGCTCCACGTCGCGCGCGTGGTCGCGCCGCGCGGCATTCCCCTGCTCGGCGTCAACATCGGGACCTTGGGCTTTCTCTCCGGGACGGAGTCGCGCGACCTCAAGCGCTGCATCGACGCGGTGCTCGCGGGGAAGTTCGCCGTCGAGGAGCGCTCGATGCTCTCGGCGGAGGTCTTGCGCGGCGGACGGCGCATCGACGGCCCGGACTTGGCCCTCAACGAGGTCGTCATTCGCTGCGGCGAGCAGGCGCGCGCCATCACCTTGTCCACGCGCTCGGGCGAGCGCTTCGTGGCCGACTA
>JAYTIP010000128.1:0-8977 GCA_043731745.1 Elusimicrobiota bacterium
CGTGCCCTCAGAGGAGAGCGACAAGTCGCCGCTGAAGCTGCGGCGGGGGCTGCGTCTGATTCCTGAGATGCGCGACCTGGCGCAGAAGCTGCGCGCAGCCGGCGTCGATGTCTGGATCGTCGACGACGTGCCCCAGCCGGTCCTCGTCGCCGCGGCCGCCGACTACGGCATCGATCCTTCGCGCGTGCAGGGCATCAAGGCCGGAGCCGAAGGCTCCCGCCTGTCGGCCGGAGTTTTAAAGCCCGTTCCCACGCGTGGCGGCAAGGCCGAGATCGTCAAAGCCTCCGTCGGCCGTCCCGCCGACCTCGTGATCGGCCGCGACGGGGCGGACCTCGATGTGATGTCCTACGGTGACGGTCTGCGTATCGCGCTGTCGGGCGATCCGGAACTCGAGGCCAAGGCCAAGGAAAAGGGCTGGCTCATTCAGCCCAAGCTGGCTCGTTGACAGCTTCCTAGCGCTTTCGCTAAAGTCATCGTCTCGCCGAGCAGGAGAAGCCCATGTCCGATAATAATTCGCAGGAAGAAGTCGGGGACCTTTTTGTCACCGAAACCGCTCTGACGCTCAAGCTCATGCCCAGCCGCAAGAGCGCCACCGTCGCGATCCGCTGGTTCGCCAAGGACGGCGTCACCAACGTCCGCACGGCCGCCAAGGACATCCAGACCCTCGTCGGCAAGCTCCGCGGCCGCGGCCGCGTCGTGCGCAACCTGACTGTCACCACCGACCGCGGGCTCGACACCGATCTCGGCAAGACCCGCCTGCGCGAGGCCGTCAGCAAGGCCGGCTTCCTCATCGTTTCGTGAGCGGGCGCCTCGACGGTAAAGTCGTCCTCATCACCGGCGCCGGCTCCGGCATGGGTGCGGAGGCCACCGTCCGCTTCGCCCGCGAGGGCGCGAAGGTCGTCGCCTGCGACATGAACATGGACGCGGTCAAGCGCGTCGTCGCGACTGCCGAGGCGGCGGGCGGCAAGGCCATCGCCGTCGCCATGAACGTCGCCAAAGAAGACGACGTGAAGGCGGGCGTCGCCGCGGCCGTAAAGACCTACGGCAAGCTCGATGTGCTCTACAACAACGCGGGCATCTTCCCCAACGACGACAACTCGGTGACGAACACCGAGGAGAAGGTCTGGGACACCGTGCTCGCCGTCAACGTGAAAGGCGTGTACCTCGTCTGCAAGCACGGCATTCCCGAGCTTCTGGCCAACGGCGGCGGCTCGATCATCAACGTGGCCTCCTTCGTGGCGCTCGTCGGCTGCACCGTGCCGCAGGACGCCTACACCGCGTCGAAGGGCGCCGTGCTCGCCTTGTCGAAATCCCTCGCGGTCCAGTACGGTCCCAAAGGTATCCGCACCAACGCGATCTGCCCCGGGCCCATCGAAACGCCCCTTCTCACCGCCTGGCTCTTCAAGGAGCCCGCGGAGAAAGCGAAGCGCCTCAACCGCATCCCCGCCGGACGCTTCGGCAAGTCCGAGGACATCGTCAACGCGGCCCTCTACCTTGCATCCGACGAGTCGAAGTGGACCAACGGCCTGGCGATGGTCGTCGACGGCGGCATCACCTCGAACTATTTTTAAGATGCAGACCAAGCTGTTCATCGGCGGGCGGTTCGTCCCGGCGAAGTCCGGCAGGGTCTACCCCGTCATCAATCCCGCCGACGGTTCGCTCGTCGCCCGCGTCTCAGAAGGCGGGTCCGAGGACATCGCCTTTGCCGTCGACGCGGCGGTGAAGGCCGCAAGCGGCCCCTGGTCGCAGCTGACCGCCCGCGCGCGCGGCCAAATTCTCCTGAAGATCGCGGGCCTCATTCGCGAAAACCTCGACGCGCTCGCCTTGCTCGAGTGCCGCACCGCGGGCAAGCCCCTGGGCGACGCGAAGGACGAGATGGGACTGGCCGCCGACACCTTCGAATACTACGGTGGCGCCGCCAACAAGCATTTCGGCGAGACGATCCCCGTCGCGGGCGCCGGCCTCGACTTCACGACGCGCGAGCCCGTCGGCGTGTGCGGGCTCATCGTGCCGTGGAACTTCCCGCTCGTGATCGCGGCCTGGAAGCTCGGTCCCGCGCTTGCCTGCGGCAACACCGTGATCTTGAAGCCGTCTCCCGAGACGCCGCTCACCGCGCTCGCGCTCGCCGCCTTGTGCGCCGAAGCGGGCCTGCCCGAGGGCGTGCTCAACGTGGTCCCCGGTCCCGGGCCCGGCTGTGGCTCGGCCTTGGTCGAGCACCCGCGCGTGCGCAAGATTTCGTTCACGGGCTCGACGGCCACCGGCACGGGGATCATGAAGGCCGCGGCCGACGGGATCAAGCGCGTCTCGCTCGAGCTCGGCGGGAAGACGCCCAACATCGTGTTCGAGGACGCGGACCTCGACTTGTGCGTCGAGAAGTCGGTCTGGTCCGTGTTCTACAACGCGGGGCAGGACTGCTGCGCTCGTTCGCGCATCCTGGTCCATCGCAAGCTCCACGACAAATTCTTGGAGAAGCTCGTCGCGAGAACCAAGAAATTCGTCGTCGGGCATCCGGAGAAGAAGGGAACGCAGATCGGCCCCATCATCTCCGCCCGCCAGTACAACAAGATCGTCGGCTACATCGCCTCGGGCAAAGCCCAGGGCGGGAGGCTGCTGTGCGGCGGCGTCCGGCCCAAGGGTGTACCCGCGAAAGGACATTACCTGTCCCCCGCGATCTTCGCCGGCGCGGACGCAGAGATGAAGATCGTCCGCGAGGAAATCTTCGGACCCGTCGCCGCCGTGATCTCCTTCAAGGACGAGGCCGAGGCGATCGCCTTGGCCAACGACTCGGTCTACGGCCTCTCGGCGAGCGTGTGGACGCGCGACGTGGGTCGCGTGCTGCGCGTGACGCGCGCGCTTCAAACCGGCGTCATCTCCGTCAACACGAGCTCGAGCGTGCATCTCGAGGCGCCGTTCGGCGGCTTCAAGGGCTCAGGACTCGGAAGAGAGCTTGGCCTACGCGCGCTTGATCAATACTCCGAGACCAAGAACGTCTTCATCTCGAACCTCTAGCCTCGGCGCAAGGTCCAGAAAGCGGGACGCACGGGCGAGGTTACCTCGCTCGTCAGCTTGAAGCCGCGCGCCTGGTACCAAGCCGCGTTTTTCTCTTCGAAAGTTTCCAGATACAATTTTTTCGGCGCCGCGTTGAGCAAAGCCGCGCCGACGCCGCGTCCCTGCGCGGCGGGATGCACCGCGAGCAGGTTCATGTAGTCGAGCGTCTTCGGGCGCACGCCCTCGATGGCACGACGCAGACCGATCGCGCGCAGCAGCGCGCCGGGCTCGAGCGCGAACCAGCCGAGGCGGGGAAGCTCGCGGATCCAGTCGGCCGCGTCCGGCGCGGAGGCGGAGACGGGGGAAATCGACGCGGCGCCGACGAGCGCGCCGTCGTCGAAGGCGCCGAGAATCACTCCGCCGCAGGCCGCGTCGACGCGCATCATCGACTCGAGCAAGAGGGGCAATCGCCAGCGTCGTAAGGCGTCATCCGGAAGAATATGGGCAAACCCGGCGTCCTCGCGGAAGGCCGCGGCGGACAGAGCGCCGGCCTCTTGAAGCTCTTCGCTCGTCAGCTGTCTGATCACGGCCAGCCGTAAAGCGCGGCCGCGGCCGCGCTCGTGCGGCGCCCGACTTCCTCGAGCGGCACGCCCCAGACCTCAGCGAGCTTCGTTGCGATCTCGACGATGGCGGCGGGCTCGTTGCGCTTTCCCCGCGAGCTCAGCGGCGGCAGGTAGGGCGAGTCCGTCTCCAGCACGGTCGCGTCGGGACCGGCGATGCGGAAGGCCTCGCGCAGGCCGTCGTTCTTCTTGTAGGTGACGGGCCCGTCGGCGCCGAGGGCGAAGCCCAAGTCCGTGCAAGCCACGGCGTCGAGCGCCGTACCGGTGAAGCAGTGGATCACGCCCCAAAAACGGCGGTCGGCGGGCTTCGCGCCGTACACCTGCCTCAGAATCGGTATCAGGTCGGCGAAGGCGTCGCGGCAGTGCACCACGATGGGGACACCCCAGGACTTCGCGGCGGTGGAGATCTCTTGAAACGCGCGTTGCTGGATGTCGTGCGCGACCTCGGCTTTAGCGTAGTCGAGGCCGATCTCGCCGATGGCGACGGCCTCGGGAGCCGACTCGAGCGCGGCCTTGAGCCTGGGCAGAAAGGCGGCGTCATAGAGGTCGGCGTAGTAAGGATGCAGTCCCAAGGTGCAGCGCGCCACGGCGGGACGGGCGCGGGCGATGGCGACCGCGCGGCCCCATTCATCGGGATGATCGGCGATCTCGACGATGCGGTCGATGCCCGCCGACGCGGCGCGCGCGAAGACGGCGTCGCGGTCGGCGTCGAATTGTGGGTCGCCGAGATGAGCGTGCGTATCAACGAACATAGTCATCTCGGCGCGGGAAAGCGTGCGAGCAGGGCTTTCGCCTCGGGGTCCTGCTCCTCGGTGAGGTAGCGCGCGCGCAGCTTCGCGGCTTCGGGCAGGTTGGCGAAGTAGTGATCGAGCACCATGATCTTGGCGAAGGCCCGCACGGGGGGGCTCGGATCGCGCAGGGCGGTGGCGAGCGCGGGGAGCGCGTTTTTGCCGTCGAGGTCGGCGTATAGATTCAGGGCGCGGATGCGCGTGAGCGGCTTGTCGCTCGCGAGCCAGCCGTCGCGGCGCGCGCGCAAAAGCTCGCCCTCCTTCTTGCCGATCTCGTAGAGAGCGTAGTCGGCGTTTCGCCTCACGATCTCCGTGTCGTCGTCGAGAAGCTCGCCCAGGCGGTCGATCCAGCGCGGGTCCTTGAACGCGGCGGCGCGCAAGCACGCCTCGGCGCGCAGCGAGGCGTCGTCGAGGTTGAATCGCGTGCCCAGGCCCTCGACCGGGGCGTGCTGCAGCAAGGACTCGCGGCGGGCGTCGAGCGTCTCGCGGATGCGCCGCTCGACGGGCGCGTCGCCGTCGGTGAAATCCGGATTCTGGCGGTAGAGGGCCAGGTAGAAGGGCAAAGCGCTCTCGGCGTCGGCGCGGCGCTTGTCGTAGATCTGCGCGAGCTTTGAGGCGCTGTAGAGATCGTCGGGATTTCGGTCCCAGGAGGCGGAGAGCCAGCGCATCGCCGAGTCCATGTCCTTTTGCTGGAGGGCGAGCGCGCCCAGGATTTGAGCGGCGCCGGCTTGATTGGGGTTCTTGGTCAGGGCTTCCGTGGCCAACGCGTGAGCCAGTTGAAAGTCGCCGCGCGCGAACAGCGACATGCCCAGGGCGGCGAGCTTGCCCGGGTGCTTCGAGTCGTCCTGATAGAGCTCCTCGAGGGCGGTGCGCGCCAAGCGCGCGGATTCGCCGCCGGCCGCGTTTTCGTCCCCGGCAGCGAGACGGGACAGGGCATCGAGCGACTGGCGTCCTTCCGGGGAGTCGGGGTATTGGCGCGCGACCTCGGCCAAAATGGGCACGGTCTGGGCGGCGTCGCGCAGGCCGTCGAGGCGGCGGCGAATCTCGGCGGCGGGGCCGCCGGCGCCGAGCACGACTTCAGCGTGAGCGCGACGGAAAGCGTCATCGGGGAAAAGTTGACGGGCGGCGTAAAGAACGTAGAAGGAGTCGACGGGCCGACCGGCCTTCCACAGGGCATCGGCCAGTCGCATGTGGGCGCGTGGATCGAGCAAGCGGGTGCGGAACTCCTTGCGTGCGGAGGCCAGCAGCTCCTCAGCCTCGGCGCGCGTGACCGTCGTCGCGGAGGCTGTCGCCGTCCTGGCGGGCGCGCGGAACCAGCTCATCACGATGAGCGAGTACGCCGCGAAGGCGACCGCGATCATCAGCAGGGCGATCGTGATGAGCGCGTTCGTTCGTCGTGAATCCTTCATGGGCTGATTATAGGAAAAAGAACCCGCCCCCCACGGTCGCGGGGGGCGGGAGTACGGGCCGGGCGTCGGCCTACTTCGAGAAGAACTTCCAGCGCCTGTCGGAGTCGCCGTCGCGGCGCGCGAGCATGTGCTCCTCGACCTGGGTCCAGGGATCGGACTCGTCGATGGGCGCAGTCATGCGCTGCCAGGCCTTCTCGCTGTCTTCAAAGCGCTTGACCAAGGTCTCGAGATGGGTGACTTCGTCGGGCGTCATGGCCTCGGGAGGCGCGGCCTTCATCACGAGGCGGCGAACGGGAGCCTTCTTACGGGGAGCGGGGGCGGCCTTTTTGGCTGCCAGGCGGGAAACCTTTTTCTTCATGCGATGATCCTCCGGCCGAGCCGATTTGTGGGCTCGGGATATGAGTGTAACGGGATTCCCGGAATTTTCAAGGGGGGGGGGCGAAAAATAAGATAAAAAACACACATCAGCGTCATTGACCCGAGACGCGATCTTTCTTACCGTAAGCACACTGAGCCGAAATCCGCCACGGCGGATAAAAACCACCGAGCCTGCCCGGAGCCGACGATGATCAAGGAAGCCGCCGCCCCCCTCCCCAAAGACATCAAGTCCTGGAAGTATCCTAAGGCCGAATTCGACAAGATGTACGCTCCGCACGAGAAGGTTCATCCCTCCGACAAGCTCCGCGCTTTGCTCCAGGAGAAATTCGCGAACCGCGTGAAGAACCCGGCGAAGTCCTTCCTGCACACCGCCGGCGCCTACGACGCGATGACCGCCTCGCTCCTGACGGACCTCGGCTTCGAAGCGATCTACGCGTCCGGCTGGCAGCTCGCCGTCGCGCACAACATGTATCCCGACATCGGGATTTACCCCTCGCACCAGATGGTCGAGCTCGCGCGCGAGCTGATGCGCGGCATCGAGGGAACTCGTGATCGCCACTTCTACGACGACGGCGGCAAGGTGCTCAACACGCCCCCGATCTTCGCCGACATCGAGGCCGGCTTCGGCGGCCCGACCCAGACGTTCACGCTGACGCGTGAACTCATCAGAGCGGGCGTGGGCGGCGTCCACCTCGAGGACCAGGACCCGGCGGAGCGGACCTGCGGACACATTATCGCGCACCACGGCGTGAAGCGCGAGAAGGTGCTCGTCCCGACGAACAAGTGGATCGAGAAGCTTATCGCGGTGAAGGCCGCCGCGCAGGCCGCGGAGACCAACCTCGTCGTCATCGCGCGCACCGACGCCGTCGACGGCGCCGTGCCCGGCGGCCGGACCGGCAGCGTCCAGCACGCGATCGACCGCGCGCTCGAGGCCGCCTCGCTCGGCGTCGACGTGATCTGGCCCGAGTTCAACAACACGAGCCTCGAGGGACCGCAGGAGTTCGCCGAGGGCGTGCACAAGTACTTCCCGAACCAGATGCTCGGCTTTAACCTCTCGCCGTCGCTCCACTGGGGCAAGGCGAAGAAGGAAGGCACTCTCATCACCAACGAGATGCTGGGCAAGATGGGCTTCACGCTCCAGTTCTCGACCTTGCTCGCCTTCCGCACGATCGGCATGGCGCTCGAGAATTCTCTGAAGGGCTTCCACGAGCGCGGCATCGACGCGCTGGCGGATCTGCAGCTCTCCGAGATCGCCGCGCCGAACGAGCCCCGCACCCGCATGCACCAGAAGTTCGCCGGCACCAACCGCTGGCTCACCCTCGAGAAGGTCTCGAAGGGCGCGTAATCCATAGTCGGGCGTAAAAAATCCGGCCGTCGGGGAAACCCGGCGGCCGGATCTTTTTTACGCAACAAACAGGGGTCTGACCCCTAGTTGTTGCGTTGCTTAGTTTTCGGTGTGGGCGTCGCGCAGGCTGAGAACGATGTCGCGCCAGATATCGTCTTCTTGGCCGGCCATGAAGAAGTACATCTGGTCCTGGCCTAAGACGAAGGCCTCGGCGCGCGGGAAGGGGGAGAGCACGGTCACCGAGACGCCGGGCAAGGTGGCGACCTGCATGTTCTTCATGGTGAACTTCTCGCCGGCGCTCTTGTACTTGCCGGCGGCCATGCGCGAGAGGTTGGCCACGCCCGTCGGGTTGTTGGGGAATTGCGTGGGCAGAACCTCGAGCTTGACGATGCCGAGCTGGCCGAACAGGCCCTCGTTGAGGAAGTTCGTCGGGTCGGTGCCCTTCTTGCAGAAGTAAACGACCTGATGCTGCTTGCTCGAATCGGCGAAGTCGGAGATGCCGACGTAGTCCTTGGGCAGGCGCACGACCCAGCCCGCGTGACCGATGAAGCCGGACTCGCCCGAGGGGTTCTGGGTGTTGCCCTCGGCGGTGGACAGCTTCGGCTTCGGGCCGAGCGCGTACAACCCCGCGGAGATGATGATCGCGACACCGGTGCAGAGGAAGGCCAACGCGGCGGTGCTGGCCTTCGACCGGGTCTTGGAAACGGTTTTGACGGTGGTCGGAGCGCGCAAAGCCACGGCGAGCGAGTCGTTGAAGTCCACATCGGGAACGCCTTCCTCCGCGAGCTGCTTGCGCAAGATGTCGACGGGGTAGGACTTGAGGTGCTCGCGCAGGTATTCGACGACGTCGGGGCGCAGCATCAGTTCTTGCCTTCGGCCACCCGCAGGAGGTAGCGGCCGTACTCGTTCTTCTTCATCGGCTCGGCGAGCGCGCGCAATTCTTGGGCGCTGATGTAGCCGAGGTTGAAGGCGATCTCCTCGAGACAGGCGACCTGCAGGGCCTGGCGTTCCTCGATGACCTGGATGAAGGTCGAGGCCTGGAGCAGGGCCTCGTGCGTGCCGGTGTCGAGCCAGGCGATGCCTCGGCCCATTTTCTGCACGTGCAGCTTGCCCTTTTTAAGGTAGGCCTTATTGAGATCGGTGATCTCGAGCTCGCCGCGCGGGGAAGGCTTGAGCTTCGCCGCGATCTCGAGAACCGAGTTGTCGTAGAAGTACAGGCCCGTGACGGCGTAGTTGGACTTGGGTTTCGGAGGCTTTTCAGCCAGGCTCACGGCACGGCCTTTCGCGTCGAACTCAACGACTCCATAGCGCTCGGGATCCTTCACGTGGTAGGCGAAGACGGTGGCGCCGGACTTTTGGTCGGCGGCGGCCTTCAGGTGCTCCGGCAGTCCGTGGCCGTAGAAGATGTTGTCGCCGAGAACGAGGGCCACGCGGTCGTCGCCGACGAAG
>JAYTIP010000129.1:0-7913 GCA_043731745.1 Elusimicrobiota bacterium
CGTAAAGACCTTGGAAGCCGCGTTCTCGGACCAGCCGGAGCTCGAGCTTCTCGTCGAGCCCGGACGATACCTCGTCGCCGACGCGGGGCTGCTGCTCACGAAGGTCCTCTACCGCAAGAACACCTCGAAGCGGCGCTTCGTCATCGTCGACGCGGCCATGACGGACCTCCCCAGGCCCGCGCTTTACGACGCCTGGCACCCCGTGGAGGTCGTCGCACCCCGCCGCGGAAAAAAGACCATGGCGGACGTCGTTGGGCCCGTCTGCGAGTCGGGAGACTTCCTCGCGCGGCAGCGTGCTCTGCCTCCTTTAGAACGAGGCGACCTGCTCGCCGTGACCAAGGCCGGCGCCTACGGCTTCGCCATGAGCAGCCAGTACAACTCCCGTCCTCGCGTCGCCGAAGTGCTGGTCGACGGGGGGGAGACGCGCCTCGCGCGACGCCGGGAAACCTACGCGGACCTGACGAGGGGGGAGATCTAGCGTGGCGAAGAACCGAAACACCACCAAGAAGAATGTTCAGGCGCCGACGCCTCCGTCTGAGAGCCTCGATTCCCGGGGTAAGCTCATCGTGGGGGCGGGGGGAGTACTCGTGCTCGCGGGTTTCGTTCTCCTCTCCTTCGCCGATTCGATGGGCCGCAATCTCCCCGCCCTGTTGTCTCCCTTCCTGCTGATCTGCGGCTACGCCGCGATCGGTCTTGGTCTTTACCTCCCACCCGAAAAAACCGTCTAAGCGTTCGAGCTCTCGTTTTTGAGCTCCGCCGTTCGGTGTTTTTTCGGATTCCGCGAACCGCCTCCCGATCAACCCCTCTTTGATGGTTTTTTCGTTCCACCCCTTTTTTGTTACTTGGTTTTTTCGGCGGCCCCCGCTGCCGGCCGGGATGGTGATTTTGTTGTCTGGTTTTTCAGCTCCCGTACCCTAGGGTCTTAGGTGGTTTTTTTGAGGCTACCCCCGGTCCGGCCGGATCCCTGAAATCTTGCCTGGTTTTTCGGCCTCCAACCCCGGGATCCTCCTATGGTTTTTTCGGGCCTGCCGCCATCCCCCAAAAGTTGCCTGGTTTTTCGGCTGCTTTACCTTGGGGTCTTACATGGTCTTTTTGGGGGGTACCCCCGGGGTCCCGGTTGCACGGAAACTTGCCAACTTTCCGAGCTCCCTTTCCTGGTTTTTTCGGCCTCCCGGCCGATTTAGGGGGTCCGGCCCATAGGTGCTTTCATGGTTTTTTTGGCCTCTCCGGCCGGCCCCCAGCTGCCCCGGATCTTGCCAACTTTTCGGCTGATTTTGGACCGGCCGATCCGGGGTCTCCCCTATTTTTGCCAACTTTCCCGGGGGGCTTCGACTGCTAATTTAGAATATCTCACAAACCGTGCCGTTTTGGTTTAAATCGCTTTAAATCTCCGAGGTAAATCGCTTGAACTTCGCTTTGGTTGTAGGGATAGGCATCTGATCGGTATTGGTCATAGGAGTAACATAATAAATATTATCAGTAGTAACATAAACGAAGGGTAAGCCGTTCCCGTCGTTTGGTTTTTTCCGTTCCCCCGGGTGCTTCGGGCGCGCCGTTAGGCCCGCTTACCCAGCACGGTCGCCGTCAGTTGCTCGGCCATGAGCAGGGCTCGGATCTTGCCCGTGGCCGTGAGCTCGTAGCGCCTGGCCCGGCGCGATCCGGACGACAGCAGTTCGCCCTGGGACACGGCGTCCTGGAGGGTCCGGTCCATGCGTCCTATGGGATAGCCCGAGGCGCGCAGCCACTTGGCCACCATGGTCGCCGTAGGCCGGGGTTGGCTCAGGAGCCGCTCCGAGGCCATCAGAAGCACCAGGCAGGCGTCCTTGCCCGCCTTGTCGCCGCCCTGGATCTTGCCGCGCAAAGTCAGGCCGCCGCTCTTGGCCTCCACGACCGCGCTCCATTCGACCCGCGGCTCGCGCTGCGGGCCGGCCGGCGCGGCTCCGGCAACGGGCGTCTGCTGCAGGATGAACTCCTGTCGCTCGGCGCGCACGAACTCCGCGTCGCCTTCGGCCTCGAGCTCGGCTCCGTTGGGCAGCTTCAGGCGGACGCGATGAGGGTTCATGTCTTGATTATCGCATATGTCACGAAAAAGGTCCACAGGCTGTGGATATGTCGGGGATAAGTGCTTCTGGCGATTGTGCGGCGTTGTATAGGACAGAATGAATGGTTTTATATGTCAGCATAAGACACATACGACAAGATAAGGACAGAGAGCGGGGGATGGCTTGGGGATAAGTTCGGCGAATCCTCGTCGAGAGACGCCGGTCCCCCTCCCCCCGCCCGGCACTCGATCCGGACCCGGGGTGAGACGGATTTTAAAGACGGATTTTGGCGGGTTGAAGTCGCCGAGCCGGGTTCAGGGATCGGAACGGAGTGATATATGAGCCCTAAATCGGCCGGAAATGGCCCTAGGCTGGGCGCGGAGTTTTAAGCCAGCAAAGGGCACGAGACTGGGGTAAACGGGGCCTGGAGGGCCTTCGCTGGGAGGCCCGGCAACAGCGTGCCTAAAAGGGGTCGGGAACTCCTATCGGGAAAAGTTTCGGCTCGTCCCGGAGCGACATCCGGCGGCTGAGCATCCGCCTTGACTCTCCCCGGGACGAGATATAGTGGCTGATGAGCCGTCGTGACTCTCCCCAGGACGAGAAACGGAGGCTTATTAGCCGCCGCGACTGTCCCCGGAGCGATAGATGCTCTCGGGACGGGGGGCGGGCGGGGGCTCGAGCGCGGGGCGCTTCTAGAACCGGCCGGACACTTCGAACGAGTACTTGCGCGCGATCGAGCGGCCCGGGTCCGTGAACTTGCCCGCGCGGAAGTAGGCCATGGCCGCGGCGATGGTCAGTTGGTCTTTGATCGGGTAGCGCACGCGCGCGTCCCACTCTGTGCCCAAGGTGCGCGAGCCGTTGGAGATGCGCTCGGCCTGGTACAGGAAAAAGTCGATGTCCAAGGTGAGGCCCTTGTACGCGGGCGGAGTGTAGCCGGCGCCTACGACTACGAGGCCGCTGGCGCCGTTGCGCAAACCACTGGCCGTCGTGGTGGAGTAGTTCCCCCCGAACGCGTCGTAGGCGGTGGCGGCGAAGAGCTCTCCGAAGCCGACGCGTTCGATCCCGTTGTAGCGATGTCCGCGGCTCGGGAAGAAGGCCTCGTCCGTGGTCCGGGTGCCGGGATCGTCGCCGCTGCCTCGCGCCACGGACACGCGCGCGATGCCTTCGCCGCTCTTGTACAGGCTTTGCTTCCACTTCATGCGCACGACTTGGGCATTGCCTTTGTAGGTGATGTGATTGGGCGCGGGGTTGAGACCGGTGGGCGTCGCGTAGCCGCGCTGGATGGCGGCCTCGCCGTCGAACACCATCGGTCCGTAGCTGATCTGGTAGCGCGCGCTCGTGAAGCTGCGCACGGACTTGGAGACGAGGCAGCCGTTGGGCTGGGTGTTGCCCGTGAAGTCGCAGCCATACACCGTCTGCTGGGCGCGGTCGCGTTCGAAAAGCTGGTTGAGCTGCCACACTCCTTCGCCCGGGACGTCGAGCGAGAAGCCGGCGAGGTCGAGGCTGTTGGGCGTGGAGGTGTTGAGCGGGTTGCGGTCGTTGAAGACGAAGCCCTCGAGCTTCATCCCCCACCACGGCAGTTCTCCGCGCGCGCTCGCGCCGGTGAGGCCCGCGCCGTCGTCGTCGAGCAGCAGCCCCGAGCCCAGGCGGAAGCTTTGGCGCCCGAAGGTCGCTTCCCAGTTGTAGCCCCACAGGCGGTGCACGCGCAAGTAGGCGTTCTCGATGAAAGGCGTCAGGTCGGAGTTCGGATAGTAGGAGGCGACGCGGTCGAAGGGCGTGGCGACCGAGGCGGTCGAGCCGGAGACGCCGATCGCGCGCAGGGCGACCGCCAAGTCCATCGTCGTCTCCTCGCCTCCGCGCGACTCGAGCGGGATCTTTCGCACCGCGATGCCCAGGCGCGCGTCATTGGTGATGAAGGAGTGGGAGTTGCGGTCGTTGGTGTTGTAGTTGAGGTTCGAGTACGACACCGCCTTCATCTTGTACGCCGCGGTGACGTCTAGGCTTGACGCCGACGCGGAGGTGGCGATGGTGGCGAGCAGGACCGCGAGCGCGAGGGATCGTCGCATCGGCGAAAATGCTAGCAAAAAAAAGAACCCCCGGGCCATTTAGGCCCGGGGGTCTTTTAAGCGTTTGTTCTAAAGGTTCTTAGAACTTGATCTTCACGTCGCCGGCCAGCATGACGGCCGGGTTCATGATCGCGTTCGCGCCCTTCTGGTCCGCGATGTTCGCGCCGGGCCGGAAAGAGCCCGCCGTGGCGGTGAGGGACACGTTCTCGGAGTGCTTCCACTCGGCCGTGACATCGACTTCCGAGCCGATGTTGCGGCTGAGGCGGGTAGCGGAGGGCGTACCCTCGGTCTCAGGCAAGCGGTCGAAAGCGTAGCGGTAGAACGCCACGCCGGCGGTGAGCTTGTTGAGGGCCGAAGGAGTGGCCTTGACGCCGAGACCCCAGATGCGGCGGTTGGTGAGGCCGTTCGACGCGACGCCGAAGTTCGTCACGCCGTTGTCTCCGAGCTTGAGCGCGGAGGCGTTGTCGAAGCGACCGTAGATGCCACCCGGGCGGTAGTCCGTGTTGATGGACTGGAAGTTCCGGTTGCCACCGTAGGTGCCGTTGTTGTCGCCGGTACCCACGCCGTACTCACCCCAAGGGGTGATCATGCCCACGTTGGACACTTCGGCCTTGTAGGCGACCTTCGCCTGCAGGGCGTAACCCTTGAAGCTGGTGTTCTGCGCGAGGCTGCGGTCTTCACCGCGGTTAATCGCGCCTTCGAGGCTGGCGGACAGGCCGCCCGCCGTGAACTTCGCCTTGACGCCGGCGACCCACAGGTTGGAGTTCTTACCACCAGTGGCAACGGTGCCGCTGGTGCCGAGACCCTTCTCGCCGTGGTTCACGCGGTTGTAAACGTACAGCGTCGGCTTGACCATCTCATGCATCTTGCAAGAGATAGACACGCCGCGCAGGTCCGTCGCGGTGCCCGCGAAGGCGTCGACCCCGGTGTCCGCGGTCTTGCCGGCGATGGCGGTGACGGACATGTGCTCACCGTTCCAATCGGCGCGGAACAGGTCGATCGCATCGACGTTCAGGCCGTAGTTGTCACGGGGACCGTAGTAGACGATGAGGTCGCCCTCTTCGCCGTAGAACTGACGACCAGCCGTCACATCGAGCAGGCCCATGACCTTGTCGATCTTGACGTTGGCTTCCTGGACGTATGACTGGTTCTGCCAGTCCTGAACCGTCGACGCCGGGGTGCCGTAGGTGCGAGCCGAGGCGGGGAGCAGGTTCGCCGCGCCCTTGACGAGGGTCACGCGCGAGTGCACGTCATCCAGCAGGTCCCAGTCCAGCTTGACGATCACGCGAGTGGTCGCGTGGCCGATGCGGTCGTTGTTCGTCGCAGCGACGCCGGGGCCGGTACCACCAGCGGCGTGGTTCGGGCGGGTCGCGAAGTCGCCCGTATTGCGAGCGGAGGTCGTCTGGATGTCCAGATTACCGCTCAACTTCAGGTTCTTCAACAGCTCAGCATTCGCACCGGCCGGCACGAACATGGCCAGGGCTAACGTCGTTCCCAGGAGCTTTTTCATTGCTCTTTATTCCTCTCTTGTTTGTATCGTAAGCCCCGCATACGCGGGGATACTTTTGCGTCATACCCCGCTTTGGGCGGGGCCTACGTACGACAGGAGCGCCAGTTCTTGCGGCTCCTTACGAATACTGCGGTGCGAATTTAGCACAAGCCTTTTGGCTTTGTCAACTGTTTGTCAACTTATTTACGCACGACCGTCACATGGTCCGCCAATCCACCCATTACCATCGAGTGTTATTTAGTAGGCGCTTGTAACCGGGCGTTCGCGCGAGCGGCCCACGGGGTGTCGGCGTACCGCAGCGTGATCTTCTGCCATGTGGCGCGGGCCGCCGGGAGTTGTCCGGCGGCGGCCTGACAGCGGGCCAGGGTCTCGTTGACCTGAGGCGCGAGGAAGTGATCGTCGTGGGCTTCGAGGAAGGCGGCGGCCGCGGCGGCGCATTCCGTGTTCTTGCCCGCGATCTCGAGCGCGGTGACGCGCTCGGCCGCGGCGAAGGGCTTGAGCTCCGCCGGCGCCACATCCGCGGCGCGGCTGAAGGACGCCAGGGCGGCGTCATGTTCTCCCTTGGACTGCTTGAGTTCCCCCTCCATCATGCTCGCCAGGCCCGCGGCGGCGGGGCTGGCGGTTTGCGCGGCGACCTCGGACAAAGCCGTAGCGGCTTCCTGACCTCGTCCATAATAGGAATAGGCTTCCGCGAAGGTCAGCTTGTCCCAGGCCTCGTTCTCTTTCGCGGAACGCGCGTAAACGAACAGGCCGATCGCGGCGGCGACGGCGATCGCGGCACCGGCGGCGGCGGCGACCTCTTTTTTGCGCGCCAAGGCGAAATCGAGGCCGTGAGCGAAGAGATCTCGGACTTCGTCGGTCTTGGCGGGCTGCCGGCTGGCCCAGTGCTTTTCAGTGGACATGAATTGGTTTATCCTTTAGTAGAGCGTTTGCCCCGAGCGGGAATCGAACCCACATCTACCCCTTAGGAGAGGGTAGCTCTATCCATTGAGCTATCGAGGCGTCATTTTCCCGTTACAGGGACGCAATAATAACTTATAAACCCAAATCCCGCCAGGGGCCCCTACCCTTAATAGGTGATAAGGGAGTGGATTTCATGGCCGGCGAGCTTCTTTCGGCCGTTCAGGAAGGCGAGCTCGATGAGAAACGAGGTGCCGACCAGCTGGCCGCCCAAGGCCTCGATGAGCTTGATGGCCGCGCACGCGGTGCCGCCGGTGGCCAGCACGTCGTCGACCAACAGAACGTTGGCCCCTTTGGGGATGGCGTCCACGTGAGCCTCGATGGAATCCGTGCCGTACTCGAGGTCGTAGCTGGCGGTGTGGACCTTGCGCGGGAGCTTGCCCTTCTTGCGCAACGGGACGATGCCGGCGCCCAGGCGCGCGGCCATCGCGGGCGCCAGCAGGAACCCGCGGGACTCGACACCCGCGACGATCTGCACGCGCTTTTCTTTGAAAGGCGTGATCAGGCCGTCGATGACGGAGTCGAAGCCGGCCGGGTCGGCGAGAAGAGGCGTGATGTCCTTGAACATGATTCCCTTCTTCGGGAAGTCGGGGACGTCCATGATCATGGCCTTGAGCTGCTCGAGAGTGAGGGCGGACTTGGTCTCGGGCTTGCCGCGCTTCTCTTCGGGCTTGGTCGCGGCGCCTTCGGCGCCGGACTGCGACGCTTCTTTCTTCTTCATTTCTTTCTCTTGACGGCTTTGGGCGCGGGCAGGAATACCAGCTTGCGCGGCTGACGCTTGGCGGCGGCGGTCTGAGCCGCGGACGGCGCGGTCTTGCGCCCGGCCGGGATGGTCTGGCCCAGAATGTCGGTCTTGAGCTTGGGCGCGGAGAAGCCGGGCTGGAGGTTGGTCGGGGCGCGGCGCGTCCCCTCGTCGACTTCGATGAGGCCCATACGGTTCGCTACTCGCCGAAGGCGAAGTAGCGCGCGCTCCTCGATCTGGCGGATGCGCTCGCGCGACAGGCGCAGGCGCTTGCCCACTTCTTCCAAGGTCATCGGGGTCTGGCCCGTGAGGCCGTGGCGGAACTCGAGAATCATGCGCTCGCGCTCGCCGATCTCGCGCAAGGCCTGATGGAGCTCGTCGTGCAGCTTCAGCACGCCGATCAGATTTTCGGGAGACTGGGCCGTGGTCTCGGCGATCATGTCCTCGACCGTGATGTTGTCGTCGCCCGAGTCGATCGGGGCGTCGAAGGAGCCCATGCCCTTGGCTGCCTCGGCCGCGTCGAGCACGCCGCGCACCTGGCGCGCCGTCCAATGCATCGCGCGTGCCATCTCGGCCAAGGACGGATCGCGGCC